>QNBT01000021.1 GCA_003644205.1 Planctomycetota bacterium
AGAAGGGGCTGTCGATGATGGTTAGACCTTCGATAAGAATATTTTTTGAATGCATCGGCGCAATGAATGTCGGACACCAATGAAAATCCTTGTCTGTGCCCTGAATACGGTCCTTGACAGGAACGCCTTTTTCTCCCCACTCTACACTCTTGCGATTGGATATACGGTAAGGGCCTGTCTTTTTTCCACCCCTCCATTTCCACCATGCAGAGCCTTGTCCATTGATAGTACCTTTACCGGTAATACCAATATTTTCACATTTCCAGGCATAGATAAGCGGTGAAAGATTCATGGATTCTACACCTTCCCACCGAACGAGTACCTGCGGGAGATAGTCCTCATAGTCAGTACTGAACAGAAGGGTCGCTCCTTCGCTGATATGAAGGTTGACATTGCTCTTTAGGTGTATAGGTCCGGTAAGAAAGGTTCCTGCGCCAACAACAACGCGACCGCCTCCAGCCTTGTTACAGGCCGATATCGCCTTTTTAATAGCCTCCGTACATTTTGTTTTGCCGCCGGTTTTTGCCCCGAAATCTGTGATGTCAAAATCTCGCTCCGGAAATACGGGCGCTTTTATTTGGGCTATAATTTTTGGTAAGTGCTCCCAACCGGCCTGAGATTTGGGCGATACAAAACTTTGACATGATGCTAATAGTAATGCACATGCAAACAAGACTACAAATTGCTGTCTCCCGTAGTTTTTCGATTCCATAACACATTCCCTTCCAGTTGGATAACCTGCATCTGAATGTTTTTAAGTATTTTAAAAAACCATTTGTGCTACTTCATACCAAAATAAAAGTTCCCCCTGATATGATAATAAGAGTTCGCAGTAATTAAAAGAGAAAAATCAAATTTGTAAAGAAATTGTTTTGGAATGAGGTTTTGAATCGGCAGGTTTTCTATTCGGTGAGGGAGGCAAAGGTTGTTGCGAAGGTTTGGCGGTTGGAATATAATACACCGTCCGCACATCAGGGCTGGCTATGTGCCCCCTGCTGAATTTTCGGCGTCGTGTATTGCCGGAGCCGAGCTGTAGGCGGAGCGGAGGCAATACACGACAGATAAGGCGGATGGCTCTCTAATCGGAGTTGGTACATAAAATGGGGCCCCAGGGCCGGACCGCCTGTAAGCAAGTAAATCTTTGATTTTGTATGAAAAGAATTTATCATAAATTTAAACAATTTTGCAGGATAGGTTAGAAACGTGTAGCAAAGTTAATCTTATTCAGGTAATAAAATTCCAAAGGGAGACAGCAATGGTTGCAAAGAATATTAATCGCAGGTTTTTTATTAAGTCTGCCGGCCTGGGAATCGCAACGTTTTCGATTTGCGGGTGTGTTGAGTCAAAAATTAGCGTAAAAAGCCCGACTGCTAAACCTAACATCGTTTTTATTATGGCAGATGATCTTGGATATGGAGAGCTTGGATGTTATGGTCAAAAAGAAATAAAGACACCTTCCATCGATCGGCTTGCAAAAGAGGGTATGCTTTTTACGCAGTGTTATGCAGGTTCAGCTGTTTGTGCTCCGGCTCGCAATGTTTTGATGACGGGCCAGCATACCGGCCACACCACGGTTCGCGGCAACACCGGCAAAGGCGGTGTTGTAGGTCTTGGCGGTAAGAAGGGTCGCGTGCCGCTTAAGAAAGACGACGTTACTGTCGCAGAGGTACTAAAGAAGGCCGGATACGTTACAGGTATGACGGGCAAGTGGGGTCTCGGTGAACCTGGCACCGACGGATTGCCTAACGACCAGGGATTCGATGAGTGGTTCGGTTTCCTGAACCAGCGTAACGCGCACAATCACTATCCGCCATATATCTGGCGAGATAAAGAGAAGGTCATGCTTGACGGCAACAAAGACGGCAAGGAAACGCAGTACACACATGACATGTTTAGCGAGTTTGCAATAGACTTTATTAAACGACATCAGAGGTCGCCCTTCTTTTTGTATATTCCATATTGTATTCCGCACAGTCAATACCAGGTTCCCGATATTGGTATCTATAAGGACAAGGCATGGACAACTGACGAAAAAAAGTATGCCGCCATGGTTAGCCGGATGGATAGTAGTGTTGGACGTATTATGGATACGCTTGAAAAGGCGGGCATCGGCGACAACACTTACGTTTTTTTCTGTTCGGATAATGGCGCCGCTACATATTGGGATGCCTTTGACAGTTGCGGGCCTCTCAGAGGCAGAAAACGAGATGCTTACGAAGGCGGAATCCGTGTGCCAATGATTGTTCGCTGCCCTAACCATGTTCCGGCTGCAACCGTCAGCGAAACCGTCTGGTACTTCGCAGATATAATGCCGACCTTTGCCGCGATCGCCCGGACAAAAGCTCCGAAGAATATTGACGGTGTTAATATTCTGCCTACTCTTAAAGGGAAAAAGCAGGACTTGAGTAAACGGTATTTGTATTGGGAATTTTATGAGAAGGATGGCTGGCAGGCGGTTAGGTTTGGCGACTGGAAAGGCATCCAGCAAGGGCATAACAAGGGCCAATTACGACCTGTCGAATTGTATAACCTGAAAGACGATATTGGCGAAACGAATGACCTTGCCGCAAAACATCCCGAATTGGTAGCAAAGGTTGCCAGGATATTCAAGGAAGCGCATGTCCCTTCGGAGCATTTTTCCTGGAAAAAATAGAATACAGAATACTGAAAGGTTCTCGGCGATGAAAAAAACGGAGGTCACCAGACGCAACTTCCTTAAATCTTTGTCAGCGGTGGCGGCTTTATCCGCTATTGCTGCTGTGTCAGGTTGTATGTCCGGGGTCTCTGCAAACGTCAGAAAGAAAAACAAACAGAATATTTTGTTCATCATGACTGACCAGCAGCGTCGGGATACTATTCGCTGCTATGGCAATGACAAGGTTCAAACGCCCGCCCTGGATAGTCTCGCCCGCAGCGGCGCCCGCCTTACATCCTGTTATACCACTCAACCGGTTTGCACACCATGCCGGAGCAGTATTATTACAGGAAAATTCCCGACAGCTATCGATACATGGGAAAATAAACGACCCCTGAAAGACCACAGTACTTCCTGGCTTCGCATTCTTGGCGAGGCGGGCTACAAAACCTGCTATATTGGTAAGTGGCACTTGGGTGATGGAGACAAAGGGCCTGACTACATTGACGATTGGCATGGCTATGAGACGGGCTGGCCGCATTGGATGAAAGACCCCAAAACAAATGCGAAACGGTATCGCCCCGACGAAGAATCGGATTATGCAATAAACTTTATGAAAAAGCATAAAGATGTTCCGTTTGCCTGCTTCGTTTCCTATTATCCCCCGCATACAAAAAAGATTGCGCCAGAGGAGAATATGAAACTATACGACGGGGTCTTTAAAAATCGCGGTCAGCATATGTATCATGCCATGGTAAACCGTATCGATTGGAACGTCGGCCGTATGTTGAAGTTTTTAGATGAGTCCGGTTTAGCCGACAATACTATTGTAGTCTTTACGTCCGATCACGGCGAGAATTACCCGCATCGATGGAACAAGCATCACAAGCGATTATGCTACGATCAATCGGCCAATGTGCCGCTGATCGTCCGTGCGCCAGGTGTAACAAAGCCCGGAACCGTACTCACGCAACCGGTCAGCAGTGCGGACCTGTGTCCGACGATCCTTGACTTGCTTGGGTTCGGTGTCCCCGGAGAGATACACGGCCTTAGTATGCGGCCACTGCTTTCGGGAAATGTAAAGGGTTGGCGAGAAGATGTGTTTATTCAGAATCGTCCTATCAAGTTTAAGGATGAAATGATGGAACGATGCATTGTGACAGACCGATGGAAGCTTATTCTAAACCAGAAACGGCCCCCTGAGCTTTACGATCGCAGGGCCAAGGTTAAAGACAGCGACAATCTCTATGGAAAGGTTGACCAAGAGATTGTTGACGATCTTTTCGAAAGACTTTCACGCTGGGGCAAATTCGTCTCGGACTCGCTGGTCGATGAGTTGCTCACTAAGTATAAAAGCGTTTGAAAAGTGTGAGTTAGAACTGTTTAGGCGACAAATAAAGACTTTATAAAGAAAGATAGTTGTATAATATTTCTATAGCTTAATTTTGCGAGGGAAAAATGATAACACGAAGAAACTTTTTGAAAACGGCCTCAATCGCGACTGCAACCTTTGCTGTTCCAACGGCACATTGTCTTGCCATGGGCAAAAAACCTGTTCAACGACCTAACATCCTGTGGATACTTGCCGAAGACGCTTCGGCGCATATCGGTTGCTATGGCGAAACCGCAATTAAAACTCCGAACTTAGACGCACTTGCCGAACAGGGCATACGGTTCGAGAACGCCTTCGTAACATGCCCCGTCTGCTCGCCGTGCCGCTCAGCATTTGTAACGGGCATTTACCAAACCACACTCGGGGCACACAACCACCGCTCACAAAGCGACAAAGGAAAAGCCAAAGCAAGTCCTCAATACTACAAAAGCTTCGAGCTGCCCGAAGCAGTACCAATGATATCCGACATTTTTAGAAAAGCCGGGTACTACACAACCAATGGCAAATACCAGACGGGTTCGGCCGGATTCAGCAAAGGCAAAACCGATTACAACTTCATAAACCCAACGCCTCCATACGACGGAACCGACTGGAGAGACTGCCCCAAAGATAAACCATTCTTTTCACAGATACAACTCGGCGGCGGCAAATCCCGGGGCTATAAAAGCGGTAGCGTTATAAAAGATTTTACACTGCCGCCTTATTACCCGAATACAAAGGTGATGCGGGATGACTGGATAACTTATCTCAACTCATGGCTCAAGCAGGATCGCGAAGTCGGAGAAATCGTACAGGAGCTAAAGGACGCCGGCAAACTTGACAACACCGTAATCTTCTTCCTGACCGACCACGGCATAAGCCACATCCGTGGAAAACAGTTCCTCTACGAAGAAGGAATCCGCGTACCGCTCATAATCCGCTTTCCCAATGGGCGCGGCGCAAAAACTGTGCGAGACGACCTCACCCTGCACATAGACCTTGCGCCGACATCACTTGCACTTGCCGGTATTGAAATACCAAAACACTTCCAGGGCCGAGACATCTTTGCAAAAACGTCAACTCCGCGCGACTTTGTAGTCGCAGCGCGCGACAGATGCGACGAAACGGTAGATATAATCCGATGCGTACGTACGCAGCAATACAAATACATACGCAACTTCCTCTCCTACCGGCCACATATGCAGCCAAACCAGTACAAAGACGGCAAAAAAATCGTCAAGCACATGAGGCAGCTTCACGAGGAAGGCAAACTAAACGAACTCCAGGATCGTATCTTCAACCCAACCCGCCCGACAGAAGAACTCTACGACCTCAAATCCGACCCCTTCGAAACCAAAAATCTCGCAGGCGACCCCAAATACGCCAAAAAACTGGCAGAACTCAGAAATACCTTATACAACTGGATGGTCAAAACAAAGGACCTGGGCCTGATCCCGGAACCTATTGCCGAAGACCTCGGCAAAAAATATGGAAACAAATACTACATCCTGCAGGCCAAAGAAAATAAAAATCTGCTCCAGCAACTAATAAAAACCATAGAAGCCGGCGAAAACAAGGACCTGAAAACCCTGCGCAAGTTACTCAAAACCGGAAACGACAGCCAAAAATACTGGGCAGCAACCTGGCTCGGAGTAAACAAAGACAAAGAGGCAACATCCGCCCTGAAAGAAATGACAACTTCAGAAACCCCCGCTCTGCGCATTGCGTCACTGCTCGCACTGCACAGAATAAAACCCAGCGATGAATACCTAAAGGGCCTGATAGAAGAAATAAACAACCCCAATGCAATCGTAGGCATGTACGCAATGAATGCGATAGAACAAACAGGAGTGCTAAACGAAACAACAGAAAAAGCAGCCGACATCGCAATAAAAAGCGACTACAACTTCACAAAGCGATACGCAGCAAGGCTAAAAAGCAAATTCAGGAAATAACTCAAATTGCCATTGACTGTTTAAATCAAATTAATAAGGAATCATCAATGAATGCTCTTAGATTGACAAGACGTCGTTTTTTGCAGGCAACGGCGGCAGGTGTAATTAGTGTTTCTGGCTGTTCGTTGGCTAAACTTGAGAATACGACGGCCAAGAAACCAAACATCGTTTTCATTCTCGCCGATGACCTTGGTATGCACCAGGTTGGTTGTTACGGAACCGACTTTTATGAGACACCTCACATCGATCAACTTGCCGCCGAGGGAATGCGGTTTACTAATGCTTATGCGGCGTCTCATGTCTGTTCGCCTACCCGTGCGAGTATTATGACCGGTAAGTATCCCGCGCGGCTTGGCATTACTGATTTTATTCCAGGCAGGAAAGATCCGGAAAAGGCCCGGCTTGTTCAGCCTAAATGGAAAATGCATCTTGAACTTAAAGAGATTACCATTGCCGAGAGTTTGAAGGCTGCCGGTTATGCTACGGGTCATTTTGGTAAATGGCATCTTAATGTTGATAAAAAATATAAGCCCGGCCGCCCAGGTGACCCCGGCTCGCAGGGTTTTGACGATGTGTTTACTACTCATAAGCCAAAGGCCGGCCCACCGAGCAAGTATGAAAATGACGCCCATCATGTACGTGAGATAACCGAGAGAGCCATCGCGTTTATCGACAAGAATAAGGATAAGCCGTTTTTCTGTTATGTACCTCATAACAGTATTCATTCACCTGAGTTGGAGAGAGAAAAACTTATTGCAAAATATAAGAGTCGTCCGGGGGCTAAAAAGGGTGGCAGGCTTAATCCTGTTCAAGCCGCGATGCTGGAGACTCTGGATAAGAGTGTCGGCGATATTTGCAAAAAGATCAAAGAATTAGGGAACGAGCGTAATACGATAGTGATATTCTTTTCCGATAATGGGCAGTTGGGGCCCGACAATGGAGAACCGTTCAGGGGCAGCAAGGGCAATTTTTATGAAGGCGGGATTCGCATGCCTTTTGTCGTCAAGTGGCCCGGAGTTGTTGCCGCCGGCAGTGTTTGCGATGAGGTTGTGATAAGCACCGATTTCTTCCCTACGTTTAACGAGATAGCTGGGGTTTCTTCATCTGTTAAAGATATTGACGGGGTTAGTTTGGTGCCGGTTTTGAAAGATGCTAATGCCGGCCTTGGTCGTGAAGCAGTTTACTGGCATTTTCCGCATTATCGTAAAGGATCAGGGCCGCATGGGGCGATGCGGAAGGGCAGGTATAAACTTATCGAGTGGTATGAAAAGTCGGCTTTTGGTGAGGACGGGGCGTTTGAGCTTTATGACCTTGTGGATGACCCGGCAGAACGGAAGAATCTGGCCGGCAGCAAGCCCGCCCTTGTTAAGTCAATGGTCGCTGAATTTAAAAAGTGGCGAAAAGATATCGGTGCTCAGGAGATGACAAAAAAGCCGGATACAGATTAGAAGTCCATTAGCAGATTTATGAAGATGTCGATTATCAAAACAAATGATTTGTAGGATTAGTTGTATTATGAAAACCAATTTTTTTATGGGTATTTTAGTCAGCCTGCTTGTGACTGGAGTTGTATCAACAGGTAAGACGACAACAGCAAATGATAAGGCTATAGAAGAAACAGCCCAACGTGTTGATTATTTTCATTATGTCAAACAAACATGTGACGCTTTGCTCGAACACGGGGTGGACAATTATGGGCCTGTAAAAACCGGTATGATTATATCCATGCTGGATCGCTTCTCGCTTGAGCCGTTTGATTCGTTGCCTCCTGCTCCCGAAGGACTCCGTTCTCAGGATCGAGCGGATACGTTTGGACACAATGCCAATTTACAATTTAATCTTTACAGGGTTTTATACCTTTTGAGCGATATCACCGGTGACCCAAAGTATCGACGCGGGGCCCAAGCGGATCTGTCGGATTTTCTCAAGTATGCTCAATCCCCCGAGACGGGTCTGCTGGGGTGGGGAGAGCATCTCTTTTATGACCTAAAGGAAGACAAAGTCCAATCAGGATTTAAGCGCGGGAAGAGGTATCCGAAATACCATGAGATGAAGAGGAAATTTTTGTTCTGGGACTTCTTTTATAAAAATAACCCCCAGGCCGTATTGAATTTTGCCGGAGGATTATGGGAGCACCAAATTTACAATCAGGCAACCGGCAATTTCAGTCGTCACGCTTTATGGGATAAACATGGGCCGAACAAGGATTACGATTTTCCAAAAGAAGGAAGCTATATGATCGATGTGTGGGCCCGTTCATTTCAAGCCACACAGAACCCTGTTTTTCAAAATGCTATCAATGTGCTGGTGTCACGTTATATAAAAAAAATTAATCCGATTTATCTTATCGATTTTGATACCGCCAGGCCCGATTACTGCGATAATACGGCAACGCTTGGTCTGGCTGTTGAATGTGAAAACGCTGCGAAGCGCCTTCCTGAAAATGGTATTCGAGACAAGCTGGAATTTTTAGCCTCGGAAATCGACAAAGGATTTCTTCTGCTCGGACACCGGCCGGCAAATCCGCAAAAAGGATTTTATTACAGTGTTTATACTAATAACGGAAAACTGAAACCGAGACATGGAGGTATAGGTTACTCCTTTTATTGGGGCATGAGTTATGGGCGCAAAACCACGGCTATGCTGGCTAATCTGTGCTATGGGCGATACTTGCAGCTCTGTGAGGGAACCGAAAAAGAAAAATATCGCCTTTTGGTCGTTCAGGCGGCCGATGGATATCTGAATTTTGACCCGGACCTGTCGGCCGGAGAAATTTGGCCGGTTGAATATGGTATGGTCATCTTTTCAGAGTTGGCAGCATATAAATTGACAGGACAAAAAAAGTATTTGCAGCGGGCCCAGACTCTGTGCGATGATGCCTTGCAAATTTTCTGGGATAAAAAAAGCCCGTTACCCAAAGCCAGCAGCAAACTAAATCACTATGAGGCTGTTACAAGGGCTGACACACTTTTGTTGGCTCTGCTGGCTGTTTATGTCGAGTTGAACGAGCTACCAATTAAAGTTCCTTTTAGCGATATCGACCGATAAATAATTTTCACTAAGTAAAAAGATGGATATAGTTTTGGCTGTAAGAACTTTTTGAAAGGGATGAAAATGAAAAAGGCTGTAACAACAATTAGGGTTGCGATTTTCTGGGTACTTGTCATGTTGATTTGGCCCGCTCTTGTCGCGGCTCAATCGCAAACATCAAACGTTGGGCCAATGAAAATAGATTCCTCCGGCGATTTCCCGGAGGTATCCGAAGCTGTGGCTATCACGTCAGGGCCTAAAGAGCATTTCTTTGCCAGCTATTACGGCATCAATTCATGGAGCGCCGACCAGAGATACGTCACCGTTCTGGAAACGCCTATCAAGTATCGGCTGCCGACCGAAAATGACCCCGCAACACTTGGCCTGGTCGATCTGAAAACGAAAGAGTTCATCCCGCTTACCGAAACACGCGCCTGGAATTTCCAACAGGGATGCATGGCGCATTGGCTCGGGACATTTCCGAATTCGCGTATTATCTACAACGATATTGTGGACGGAAAAACCGTTTCCATCATTATGGACGTTCACACAAAGCGAAAAATCAAGACGATAGCTTGTCCCATCTGTGCGGTTTCACCGAATGGAAAAGAAGCGGCGAGCATTAATTTCTCGCGGCTTCGCACTACACGCAAGGCTTATGGATATGGAGGTGATGGACAGGATGCCAGATTATCTGTGCAATTTCCAAAAGACGACGGATTATTCCTCGTGGACCTGGAGACCGGCAAAGCAAAACTTCTCGTGTCCATTTACGACGTGAAAGGACAGGTCCCAGAAGTGCCGAAAAAAGGAATCGAATACTTCAATCACGTCCTCTTTAGCCGCCAGGGGGGCAGGATATTCTGGCTGGCCCGCGCCACACCGAAACGCAACACCACAGCCTTCACCGTTAGCAGAGACGGAACGAATCTGCAACGCTGCTTTCCGGATAAATGGGGAGGGTCGCATTATGACTGGCTCAATGAAAACGAGCTGATGATCACCGGCAAATACAAAGCGAAATCATACGGCCATATCCTCTTCACCGTTGGTCAGGACAACTATAAACGCCTGGGCAAAGGACAACTGAATTTCGACGGACACGGCACCTTTTCACCGGACGAAAAATGGATGTTGACCGAGACCTATCCCAGCAAAGACTTGCATGAGCAGAAACTTTTTCTGATGAATATGAAGACCGAAGCCGTCCTGCTGCTGGGCCGATTTTTCCATCCGCCCGCGTTCAGGAAAAACGGAAAGGATGCACAGTGCGATCTGCACGGACGCTGGAGCCCGAACAGCGACATGATAGGATTTAACTCCGTCACTACGGGCGAAAGGCAGGCGTACATCATCAAGCTCAAGTAAGTCTTCTGGATTTAAAGGCAAACTTGCCCGAGGACGATTGCAATGTGGATTTGGCAGGTTAACAGTGATATTTTCGTCAGCAATTTAATCGGTTGATTTAGTGCATTATTTGTAGCCGGGAAAGGAGAGTTAATCATGATGAAGCGAGTTGTTCTTATTGTAGGTTTGGTGGTTTGTGTGGGTATCAGCTCTGCCGTGGTCCAGGTGTTGCCTGCTGTTGCCGTCGGGGTGGCAAAGGGAAATCCGGACACGATGCGTGTAATGCTTGCGGCCGAAGCAACGGTGGGTAACGCTGCTGCGAAGCATGAGAGAATCGTACGATATCGTGTTGGTCGGGGCGATGCGTTTTACGGTATTCTAATCGGCAAGCATATCCGGCGTTTGACGAATAGCTTTGTGGAGATTGCCCAGGGCAGACGTGATTTCGCAGGTGCCGGAGACGCACTCGATAAAGTCCAGCTCCTGGCACCGGTGAATCCCTCCAAGGTGATATGTTTTGGGTGGACATTTCCCAGTCATGCCCGTGAAGTGGGCGGCGAGGAACGCCGCAAGGAACCCCTGGTGTTCCTGAAACCTCCAACCGTTATTATCGCAGATAAGGGCACCATTGTCCTGCCTGGGAAACTGTCGAGCCAAGTTGAATTTGAAGGGGAATTGGCGGCTGTCATTGGCAAACGCCTGCGTAACGTGACACCGGAGCAGGCTCTGAAGGGGGTTTTGGGCTTCACCTGCATGAATGATGTTACAGCACGGGACCTGACAAAAAAGGACCCCGAATTTACGCGGGGCAAGGGATTTGACACCTTCGGCCCGCTTGGCCCTTGGATTGTTACGCGTCTTGACCCCGGTGATTTGAGCATACAGACCTTTCTGAACGGTCAGATCAGGCAGGACGCCAGGACCTCAGAGATGACGTTTGATGTCCCATTCCTTATCAGCTATATATCCCAGGTGATGACCTTGCTGCCCGGTGATGTCATTGCCTTTGGCACGCCCGGCGGCTCAGGGAAACTTAAACCTGGAGACAAGATTCAGGTAAAGATTGAAAATATCGGACTGCTGACCAACTTTGTCAAATAGACACCAGGGACCCCGGCAGGGGGAAATTAATTCCTGTGGGACTACTTGTGTACTCGGAAATATTTGTTCTTTTTTTGTTTTTTGTGATGATGCACAGGAGAAATAAAACATGAATAGACGAGAATTTATGAAAACCACAGCATTGGTTGCCGCATCATCTGTTATGGCGCCGGCCCGAAAATCATACGCAAAATCTACAAGACGTATTGGCATTCAAATCGGCGCTGTTTCATTTGTCGATGAAGGCGAAAATCAGGTGCTTGATAATGTGCAGGAACTGGCTGGTGTGAACACTATCTTCATTCCTGTGTTCGCTTATAATCGCGGACTCGCTGGCCGGGGCTACCTTAGCGGCGATAAGAAATTCCATGCAATCACCCCGGACCATGGCAACGTCAACTATTCACCGGATTATTTCCATGGTGGATACTACGCCACTCCTCACATGAAATATTATAATAATACGCCTTTCAAAGAGCATCGGGCACCTGAGCTTGGCGATTATGATGTATTGGCGGCTGTGCTTGACGAAACAAAAAAACGCGGAATCACGACAGTGGCCATGATGGCCGATAACTTTAAGAGTCATCTGCCCAATTCAAAAACGCTTATGCAGGTCGATATGAATGGAAAACGCCGGGGGATGGTGTGCTTTAATAGTCCGGACTTTCAGGGATTTCTGATGGGGCTGGTTGAAGACTGTGTTCGTTCGTATGATATTGACGCGTTGCTGTGGCGATCTGAAAAGACAGGCCCGTTGATGGAAGTATTGGGATTGTCGCATTCAACCGGCAAAGGAGGGAATGCCGGTTGCTTTTGCGAATTTTGTAAGGGGCGCGCTAAGAAAATGGGTATCGATGCGAAACGTGCGTTAGCCGGCTATGAGGAATTGCGAACATATTTCCAAAACAGTGCTCAGGGGACTCGCCCTGTGGATGGATTTTATGTGACCTTTTGGCGGATTCTTTTGAACTACCCGGAAATCCTACAGTGGCAGCGTTTGTTTCAGGAGAGCTTGAAAGACACGTACCGATCGATCAATAAGAAAGTGCGCTCCATAAAGCCCGATATGCCCACAGGCTGGGGCTTTTCATCACAGCAGATTTACAGTCATATGTTCCGGGCCAATGCGGACCTTAAGTCTTTGGCTGGATTTACTGATTTTATGAAGTTTTACATCTACTATAATGTCGGTGGGCCGCGTTCCGCAAAATATGTTGAAAAGCTCAGTAAAAGCATAATGGGGGATGTACCTCGGGATCAGTTGTTACAGTTTGTCTATCGATTGATGGGCTATGGGGATGAAGGTGGATTTGAAGATTTGATAAGTCGGGGCTACTCCGCAGACTATGTGTTGCGGGAAACCAGGCGCGCATTAAATGGCGCAGCAGGAACAGGCATTAAAATATGGCCGGCAATCGACATTGATTTACCGAGTCGATTTTATTGGGGCCAATCGCGTTCTTACGCTGTCAGTTCATATGACACAATTAAGAATGCCGTCAAAGCTGTATTTCATGCAGGCTCGGATAGAATTCTGTTGGCACGAAAATATTCGGAGATGCATTTGAAGAATTTAAAGGCTGTTAGTGATGCGCTTAAAGAAATTAGGATTCATCCGAATAATGGGTAGCTGCCTAAAGCCCGTTGCGGAGGCAGAGCCTTCGGCTGGGACCTACCCATTAACCGGATGAGCCAGATTTATATACTCAAACTGACCGATTAAGGGAATTTTGATGGTAACAATTATCAAACAAAAACAGCCTCATTTGCCGATAAGCATTGTAAAAGCAATAACTTATATGCATGGAGGCCATGGCGACGGTTTGCAGAACCGTTATTCGCCGGTTCGAATCCGGCCGTCGCCTAATTGTTCGCATCCTGCATAGCGACGGCAACAACAACCACGAACACCTTTTGAGCACCTGCGCCTTTCAGTGTCTTTGCGCACTCATTCAGCGTCGCACCGCTGGTAGTAATATCATCCACAAGGCAAACGGTTCGGCCGGCAAAATCGTGGCCCCTACGGACGGCAAAAGCCCCTGCCACGTTACGCCTCCTTTTTGCGGGACTCAGGTTCCACTGCCTGGCCGTATAACGAGTACGCACAAAGTCGGCGCTGATTTTGCCCTTTGCCCCTTCAATCCCTTTGCAAAGTATCAAAGATTGATTATATCCCCGCTCCAAGTGTCTCCTCCAGTGAAGCGGAACAGGCACAAACACATCTATCCGGTCTGTAAATTCACTGCCGGCAAGCGCCGAGTTCAGCATAAAACAAAGCTGCGAGTCCAGCTCCGTTTTGTCGTTGAATTTGAACGCCAATATCATATTCCGAAGCGACCCGTCATATACGCCGCCCCTTGCTATCCCGTCAAAATGAATCCGGCTGTCCTGGCAATTCGCACAACCTTCGCCGACGTCTGCATACCTGCTTGCATCTTTGCCGCATCGGCCACAGTAATCACCACCTGTGCAGGCCAAAAGCTCGTCCCAGCACATCCGGCACAGACCGTTTTGGGCCGGCGAAATCGAGATGCCGCAACTGTTACACACCGCAGGCCAAAGAAGGTGGTTCAGCCCTTCGAATGCGGCCTTGCCAACCCGCCGGGTGCGCTTAAAAAAGCTCTGGGCAACTGTCGCTGTCATAACCTGCGATTATACATACTCACCGAGGCACAAAAAGAAAATTGTTGACGCATATGCCCCGATAATAGTATAAATAGTCTCGCCTTGCGGATGTGGCGGAATTGGCAGACGCGCAGGCTTCAGGTGCCTGTGGGCTTTAAGCTCGTGGAGGTTCGAGTCCTCTCATCCGCATTCAACGGTAACGATGAGGTACAATATCTTTCGCACATTTGGAATTGAAATAAAAATAACCCCCGATCTGAATGTCATATGACGCACAGATCGAGGGCGTTAGTCATCTTACTTATCAAACCGTAAAACTTTTACTTTTGCCAGTACTCGGCCATTTCACTTATATCCAGCATATCTACAAACCCGCTGCCTTCAAGATCGCCCGTGCTCAGGTCGCCAACCATCAGCCAGTTTCCACAGAGTATTTGCAGGTCTTGAATTTCAACGCTACCATTTCCGTCAATATCAGCATCGAGTTTAGCAGTGATATTTTCAGTACGATCAGCGATTACATCGGCATAATACGGATCATCCGGAGTGAATGTATAGTCTTCCTTAGCTGTAGTGACATTTCCGGACCATTCGTGGGGTACCCATACTTCATAGTAGCCGTCGGCATCAGTCGTATCAGTTCCGCCGCCGTTTTCTGCGATTACCAGCACTCCTTCAACCGGTACATCGAGTATATTCTTGATATACCCGGAGATGCTGAATATCAGCATCGTGCCAACATAATCCTGATCCGTGGCATCAGCCACAACATTGTCGTAGTCAATCTTATTCGGATCAAATGTATAAGCATTATGCGTCGGAACCACAGAGCCTGTGAAGCCGTAATCGACCAATGCTTCATAGTAACCATTCGGATAGGTAACACCAATGCCTCCGCCATCGTATTTATTGGTATAGTAGCCGCCACCGTTTTCAGGTGTTACGGTTACACCTTCGATTGGTGTTACAGCATCGTCTTCCAGAATTGTTCCGGAAATAATGAACGCTTCAAGATAACCGGTGAGGTCGAGCACTGTGTTACTGGTAACATTTGTAAGTGTCCGGTCAGTTTCGTTCGGGTCAAACAGATAGCCGACGGCATTTGGTTCAACTATTCCGGACCATCCGTAATCAACCGTTAATTCATAGTAGCCGTTCGGATCGGTG
>QNBT01000022.1 GCA_003644205.1 Planctomycetota bacterium
AAATTTGCCCTTTTGACGAATGACAAACGGCCATTCGACCCAGACCCTGGCATCTGTCCAGTAGCCGATATTCTGCTTGCCGTTTTTATCTTCAAGTCTGGTATGAGTGCCAAGACGATTATGAATGTAAGCCAACCCCGCCCCAAGCTCAACTGTCCCTTTGGCATTCTGCGTCGGAAGGTTTTTTTCGATGTCCAACGTCCCCAACACCTTCAAAACAATAACCGTATCAATTTCGTCCGGCGGTTTTGCAGGCAGATGCACTATTACACCATTTTTATCCGTGCCGGTTTTGAGTTTTTCCAAGTTGGCCATCAGATAGGCCTGCTTCACTTCGTTTTTTAAACCGGGCACGAGCAATTTGCCGTCAGCCGGCCAGTCGAAAACATGCAGATACAGCGTAGCGCCGTTAATAAAGGATTTCTTCGTACAGCGCCCCCAGGTCAGCCGCGCAAAGGGACTGGCGGTGGTTTCATAGATGGACGCACTGTTGACCGCCATCCATTTACCGATTCCCTTAAGGCGTTCAATAGAGGGTTGAGGAATCTCGCCTTCGGCGGTAGGGCCGACATTGAGCAGATAATTGCCGCCTTTGCTGGCGATATCCACGAGGTTGCGAATCAGCGTCTTGGTTGATTTCCAGTTGTCATCATAACTCTTGAAGCCCCACGTGCCATTCATCGTCATGCAAGTTTCCCAGTCGTAATCGAGCCCTGTTGCGGGAATGTGCTGTTCAGGCGTACTGAAGTCCCCGGGATAGCTGCCGCCAAGCCGATTATTTGTCAGAATCCCTGGCGACAGATTGATTAGCGGTTGCAGCATATCGGCGCGTTCGACCGTCATATCTCTGGGGGTGTCCCACCACAACACGGCCAGGTCACCATAGTTAGTCAGAATCTCTTTAACCTGCGGGACGGCGATGTTTTGAATATATTCATCCATGTCGCCGTTCTGGGCCGGGTCCCAGTGGCCCCCGGCAGCCGCTCCGCCCGGATGGCACCAATCCTGTGCCTGTGAATAGTAAAAGCCTAATTTGATACCGTGTCTCTGACAGGCCTCGGCCAGCGGTTTAAGGAGGTCCTTACCATAAGGCGTTGCATCGACGATGTCCCAATCGGTCACCCTGGAATCAAAAAGAGCAAAGCCGTCGTGGTGTTTGGAGGTAATGACGATATACTTCATGCCGGCCTCTTTTGCCAGACGCACCCAGCTGTCCGGATCGTATTTTACAGGATTGAACTGTTTGGCATATTCCTTGTACTCAGACACGGGTATCTTGCCTCGGTTCATGATCCATTCGCCAATCCCATCTATCCGTTTTTCATTGTAGGTCCCCGCCGGAACGGCATAAACGCCCCAATGGATGAACATCCCGAAACGCGCCTGCCGCCACCAGGCCATGCGCCTGTTGCGCTGCGCGGGTGTTTCATCCTGATATGGCCAGGAGGACGCCTTGTATAGCTGCTCCGGCGCCTGTGTTTCCGTCGTAATCTTAACAACCTCTTTAGGCGTAGCGTCAGTGGCTTGACAGCCGGCAAAAAATATTGACACCAAAAGACAAAATATCACAACAAAATACTTACCCATCTTGACACTCCTGTAAAAAAGGGTTAATAAAAACATTCTTCCATTTAATAAATTTGCAGTTACTTTTTTGTGAACTGCATATTATACCCCGGCAAAGATAACGCCGCAATACCGACTCCAAGATTTATTAACGTCCCAAAGTTTGCCGAAAGTGCTATCGGGTAAAAAGCGTTTATCGCCTCAGGGCTGACAGGAGGTAAGAAAACGGCTCCGAGAGCCTCCCGTCGGGCAAAAGCAACAGTAATACCAATTAGAATTAACCCGGATATTTCACCACAGAGCATGCTGAGGACGCGGAGTTGGTTTATATTAAAGAAGTTACGGCCCAAACCGGAAAATGCCAACTACAACATTCTGTTACTTGCGATAAGCGCTGTATTTTACATAAGTCATTTTAAGCCACAAATCTCTGCGGTCTCTGCGACCTCGGCGGTGAGAAATGCAGATTAAATCCAAATGGTATAAGTTCTTGTCATATGGGAAATCCGGGTTTTACGTAATGCATTACGACGAATTACTTTCCAACATGATGACCTGGCTTTGCATAGTTTCCGGCTTTAGCTGGCCGGTCTTAACCGGGAGCCAAAGTGACAGTTTGGGCAGATACGTTATTGCCATCAGCGCTATAATCATCGCAAGGAAAAACGGCAGCATAGTCTTTGTGACTTTGGCTATGGTCGTTTTGCCTACACCGCATCCTATGAAGAGGCACGTTCCTACCGGAGGCGTGCAAAGCCCTATGCAAAGGTTGGCTATCATCATGATGCCGAAATGTACCTCGTGCATACCTAACGACTTAACCACAGGCAGAAATATCGGCGTAAAGATAAGGACCGCCGGCGTCATATCCATAAAGGTTCCTACAAAAAGCAGCAGCATGTTGATAGTTAGCATAATTATGATAGGATTGTCCGAGAGATTCAATAAAGCAATGCTTACAGATTGAGGGATATTAGCCACTGTCATGATCCAACTCATTCCGGAACTGGCACCTATAAGCAGCATCACCACGGCTGTTGTTATGCCGGTCTGTTTGAGTATTTCCGGAAGTTGGTATAATTTGATCTGCCGGTAAACTATCGCAGAAAGGATGAATGAATACAGTACGGCTATCGCGGCCGCTTCGGTAGGTGTGAAGATACCCTTTAGGATTCCACCTATGACGATGATTATCAGCATGAGGCTTAGAACAGCTCGCTTGAATGAAACCAGCGCCACAAAGAATGGGACCCTTTGCTCCGAACCGTATTTATTGTAAAAAGCGAAGCATCCACAAACGACCATGATGCACAAACCCATCAGGATGCCCGGTAGTACTCCAGCCATGAACATTGCGGCAATTGAAACGCTTCCTGCGGCGACAGAGTAAACTATCATAATATTGCTTGGTGGAATAAGCAGTCCCGTTGTCGCTGCGGTAGTCGTAACAGCTACGTTGAACTCACGGTTGTAGCCCTTGCGATTCATCTCCGGGATCATGAATCCGCCTACAGACGAAACCGCCGCCGCCGCGGACCCGGAAATAGACCCGAACAACATGCAGGTCAGCGTATTAACATACGCAAGCCCGCCGGGGAACATACCAACAAGCGAGCCGGCAAAATCGATAAGCCGCCTGGCCATACCTCCGCGCCCCATAAGGTGTCCCGAAAGTATAAAGAACGGTATCGCAAGCAAAGCAAAACTGTTTACGCCGTTGGCCATTTTCGTCGCCAGCATGACCGAAGGGTCTATGCCCTCGGCAAATATCGCAACCAATGCCGCCATTGCGATAGAAACAGCGATAGGTACATTCATTACAAGCAACAACACAAAGACAAGCACTAATATAATAGTCGTCGTACCCATCAATCCGGTTCTCCCTGCTCCTTTGAAAGCACAAGTTCCAATATCCGCTCGACAGTAAATATTATCATGAATGCTCCTGCTATAGGCAGAGCAAGATAGACATGGCCCATTTGCAAACCGAACTGCGGCCCAAGTGCCGGAGCGAGCTGCTGCATATTGTTAATGACGATATTGCTGCCGCCAATAATGAATATCAACACGGCAAATATCAATATGATTACCTGACCGATAATAGCAATGAGTTTTTGGGCTGCCAGGTCGAACTTACCGACGAAATAATCAACTCCCAAATGAGCCTTTTCTCCAAATGCGACCGCACCGCCTAAAAGGGATATCCAAATCAATAAAAAGCGTGCAATTTCTTCGCTTAATTTATTCTGGCCCCGCGGCAGGAAATTCCATGCTTCTACCCCCCGTTCCGACAACCATACCACGAAAGTTCCGCTCCACCGTGTCAACACCCCCCACAGTACATCAAGAACCAGTACCAGTACGGCCAGGATAAGGACCGCCTCCAGTAGCCGGCAGAGCGTGACACGACTTTTTCTTAGCATATCAACTATCATGGTTTGACCTTTCGTATTCTGGCTACAAGGTCCTTGATTTTCTCATTCTCGATAGCGTCGTACATCGGTTTTACCTTTTCGGCGAAGAGACTCTTGTCAACTTCATGGATAGTTACCCCGGCCGCTTTAGCCTCTTCGAGGGATTGTATCGTTTTTTCCTTCCAGAGCTTACGCTGAAAAACAGAGGATTCATCGGCTGCCTGCTGGACCCATTTTTGTACTTGTGGATCAAGCTTCTGCCATGTTTTCGTGCTAATCATAAGCACATCGGGAATCATTGTATGGGCGTCCTTTGAAAAATGTTTGCATATCTCATAGTGCTTGTTCGTGGTAAAACTCGGCGGATTGTTTTCGGCGCCGTCAACCGCCCCCTGAGCCAGGGCTGTATAAAGTTCGCCCCATGCTATCGGTGTTGGTGCAGCACCGAGAGTGCTTACCATGTCCATAGCAGTGCGGCTGTTCATCACACGAATCTTAAGACCTTTGAGGTCGTCAGGTGTACGTATTGGGTGGTCTTTGGTATAGAAGTTTCGGCTGCCGGAATCATAATAGCAAAGACCTCTAAGGCCTTTGGCCTGCATTGCCTCGAGCAGTTCTTTACCGATCTCGCCGGACAGGACATTCCAGTAATGCACCTCGTCGCGAAAAAGATACGGCAAACCGAAAACCGCCATCTCCGGCAAAAAGTTTTCGACCGAAGCTGCCGAAGTCTTTGTCATATCCAGTGAGCCGTTTTGCAACTGTTCTATGCACTGTACCTCCGAGCCTAAAACGCTGCTTGGGTAGATGTCTATCTCAACCGTCCCGCCGGATAGTTCCACCAAACGCTCGTTCATAAATTCCATAGCTTTGTGAACCGGGTGAGATACATCCAGGCTATGTCCGAGTTTGAGTACGACCTGTGCGTTGCCACCGACAGAAACATCTTTTGGCCTGCGAAGGAACAACGCGAACCCGCAGGTTGCGACCAAGGCCCCGATAAGTATTCCGCTTATCAGAAACGAAACTTCTTTTTTCATGCTAACTCCTTACCTGCAGTTTTATATTTCTTTGATCTTGATGTTCCTGAATGAAACCGTATTGCCGTGATCCTGAAGAAGAATATGCCCTTTTTTCCATTCCCCAAAGCCGGGCCATCTTTTATACTTGCTTTCCTGGACGAGCTTACGGAACTCGGGTGTCTTGCGTTCATACTCAAGTACCTTGCGGCCATTGAGCCAATGCTCGACATGGTTGCCCTTCGAAATAACAGCAGCGTGGTTCCATTGTCCGACCGGATTGGGGTGCTTGCTGTAATTATCCGCTTCGATCAAGTCATAAAGACATGCTAAAGCCCGGCTGCCTTCGTGATTGCCTTTCCTTGCGTCGGGATGGCGCTGGTCGTCAAGAAGCTGGTATTCCAAACCAATAGAAGAGCCTTTGCCCTTGTTCAGTTCCGGGTCAACGAAATACTTAATACCGCTGTTGGCGCCGGGTGTTAGTTTGAAATCGAGATGGAGTTCGAAATCGCTGTACTTATCGACCGTTACGATATCGCCGCCGCCCTCAGACTCTCTGCCGCCGGATTCGAGCACCGTCAGCACGCCGTCTTTTACAACCCATCCGTATTTTGGAAAGCCGTCAAGTTTTGTGCCGCGCCAGCCTTTGGTGGTTTTTCCATCAAAGAGGAACTTGTATCCCTTTTCGCCATTGCCAAGTTTGTTATCCATGCTTTGAAGCGGAAGCGGAGTGGGTCTTGAATAGCTGGCTGGACTTTCAGTGATTATACGAATGTTTTTCCAGCTAACCTGTATGCCTTCTTTTTCCTTCTTATTGCCAATACCGTGAACCTGAAGCGCAATAAAGCCTGAGCGCGTCATTGTGTCGTAAAGATGAGCGGCGGGCACGTCGTTGAGCCACGTTTTGAACGTATCACCAATAGCTTCTATCCGGAAAGTATTCCACTGGCCCTGCTTGAAAGCTTTTTGAGCGGGAGGATTGTTTTCAAGTGTGTTCAGCCAGCCTCGGCGGCCCTCGTCGTAAATACCGCCTGACCATGCTCGCTCGCTCGGGTCGATCTCGACCTGATACCCGTGAACACGACCATTCCTGTATTCCGGAAAACTGTTGGAACGTATCTGAACACCGGAGTTAAGCTTTGGAGCCACCTTAAACTCAAGCTCAAGTATAAAGTCAGAATAGTGTTGTTTAGTGCAAAGAAAGCTGTTGGGTGTATTAAGGACCGTTTTTCCAACGATATGACCGTCCTTAACTGAATAGTTCGCCTTGCCGCCCAGTTGATGCCAACCGTCGAGCGTTTTTCCGTCAAACAACTCAACCCAGGGTTCTTCGGAAATCTGAGCCTGTGAGCTATCGACTCGTTGTTGTTCTGAACAGCCGCCTGCGATCAGCAGCGACATGGCTGTAACACAACAAATCCATTTCATGGTCATCTTCATTATAGTATCCCTTCAGTCTTGGAACACAAACTTCTATTTATTAACCGCCAACGCGTCTAAGTTGGGACCGGCACCGATAGCGACAACTTTTATAAAGTTTCCGCCTTTTTTAAGTTCGACTTTCATATCGACTGTCTTCCACCTGGTCAATTTTCTGGTACTGCTGAAAGCGACATCTCCGGCCTTTTCGCCGTTGACGAACAGTTCACAGTGGCACTCCCCCTTTGCGGCGTAGCGGAATGTCAGGCGGTACTTTGCATTGTTGTCAGCCAGCACATTGTCCCATTCTACACTACCATTGTTACCAAGGTCGGCATACCCGGTTCCCTGATAACCTTTATGCTTTGTTGCCTTCTTGCAGCCAACCAGCTTGGCATCTTCGGCTTCGTAGATATCGCCTTTCATTTTGGAAGCGACAGCACCTGCCGGGGCCTTTTCGCGGTGCGGATAAAAGATGTCGCCGCCGGCGCCGAGAGCCTTGATTCGCAGATTGCGGAACTGGTAGGTTAAACCTTTTTCGCCGTGATGCTGGATGCCGATGTGTCCCTTTAAGTCCATCTCATCGTGGATATCAGTTGTCAGCACATCGTTAACAAATATCTGGATATGCGAACCGACACAGACGATGCGGTACTTGTTCCACTGGCCCTGCTTAAAGCATTCACCGGCGCGTTTGCGGAATTCGGCAATTGATTTTTGCTTTTCTTCTTCGCTGTCGGCTTTATCACGATTCGGCGAAATAAACCATTTTCGGCGACCTTCATCATACAATCCGCCGGACCACTTCCGTGGTTGGGTATCGACTTCGGCCTGGTAACCCCACACCTTATTCTTTTTTTTCTGGCAGCGGAACATGAAGCCGGAGTTGCCTTTCTCTACCGGCATCTTGATCTCGCTTTCAAAAACAAAATTGGCGTATTCCTTTTTGGTCACCAGGAACCACTTGCCTTTTTTGGAAGTCAGGCTCACGACACCATTGTCGTATCGGGCTTTACCAAAATCGTAGGGATTTTCCCACTTGCTTAAACTGCTGTCCAACAGCTCTTCCCATTTGACCTGCTCAGGCTTTTTGATAAGGGAAACTTTGGATTTAGCCGGTTTTTTCTCGTCGTAAGCATCCCAGTTATCACGGACCTTCGGACCTCTGAGCATCGCATCGGCTTGGGGGTGATTCGTAATCTTCATCGCCTTGGCATCATACTTGAGGGTCCCGCCAAATCGCTGACCGATGCAGCCGAGACACAGCATTTCAGAAAGCGGTGCTCCTACTTCAAACGGCGAATTGGATGGCTCAAGGCCCTGACAGGCGTTGAGGAAATTCTCATAGTGGTTGGGCAAACGGCCTTTGGGGCCGGGAAGTTTGCCGGCTTTTTCCAGTCGTTCCAGTTTTTCATTCAGTGCAAAGTGGTAACGTGCCCCGTGACTGGTGCCGCTGACCACCGCATCATCCATATAAAGCAGGGAACCAACGGCTTTCATTTCACCTTTGTATCCTGCAGGTCGTTCCGGCAGGTTGCCTTGACCGTCATACCAGTTCAATTCCAACGGCGGCATATCTCCGCGCCCATTAAACTTGAATGTTATCACAGAACCTTGCGGGTAATACAGTTCGCTTGGCCCCATGACCCTGGTGGTGATTTCATAAGGCCGTCCGAGCTTGAGATATCTATGGAAGGCATCGAGGACGTGAGCACCCCAGTCGCCCATACACCCACAGCCAAACTCATACCAGCAGCGCCAGTTTCCGTTGGTCATTTGAGGGCTGTGTGGACGGAACTGCCGGCGCCCGAGCCATTGATCCCAGTCGTAGCCGGGCTGCGGGATCGTTTCCGGATAATCCGTATAGGTCCACCCATGCCAACGGCGACTCTTGGTCATCCATGCATCGATTCGTTTGACGTTCCTGATCAGGCCTTCATCGACCCACTGGCCAAACTGAATCGTCCCTGCACCGGAATGGCCCTGGTTACCCAACTGGGTGACGACGCCACAGGATTTAGCAATTTTTTCAATCATTCGGCACTCATAGACATTCTGAGCCAGGGGTTTTTCGACATAAACGTGCTTGCCGAGCAGCATCGCGTGCACAATCATTGGGAAATGCGAGTGGTCCGGCGTGGCAATAATAACCGCGTCGATCTCATCGGCCATTTCTTCGAGCATCTGACGATAATCACGATAGCACGGAACAGACGGGAAGTCAGCCATTTGATAATCATGAGTGGTAAACAGAACATCTGCAAACGCCTTGTATTCGAGCTGCTTGTCGGAATACTTACTGAATGCCTTTAAGAGCTGGCCGCCTCGGTTAAAGACGCCGATTTGGGCTGTCCGAATTTTCTGTCCCTTTGGTATAATCCTGGGTTTGCATAAGGGTTTAATGTCTCCTTTGGCAAGCATGCCGCATTCGCCAAACATCACTATCGGCGGGGTCCAAAGGATAGCCTTTAACATAGTTCGGCGTGAAACTTCGTTTGACTTCAGGTTTAGGTCTTCATTTTTGCCCATCATACGTCCGTCTCCATAACCAAAAATCCATTCTGGTCTATTTACACTAACCCTAATCGGTCAACCTAAAAACATTAAACTTCAAGCTGTCAAAAAGGCAGAATCTGCTTTTTTGCTAAAACGTAATAATTGACGTTTTTTTTCATAATTTCTCCAACCACTTAATATACAATAGGTCACATTGTATTCAAGCTTAAAGCCAAGTCAACCCCAAAAAACGACTTAAATATCATCTGTTTTTGTTTGAATTCTCGAAAAAACCGCCTCGGAAAAGGAAACCCTTAACAGTTCAAGGTGACTTTGATTAAGATTATTGGCATCGAAAGGACTGAATAACGTTTTGTAAATGTGTAGTAATGATAACTGATAAAAGGATGGGGATGGTTTTCACAAGAGCCTATGTGTCAAGCTCGGTTTTCAGCCCGAGCAGGTACTCGATGTTGACAGGACGTTATGCGGGCAGGTGCCGGGGACCTCGTTTTATGCGGCTGCATCCTAAAGGCACAATGGGGCCTCTGAGGCCGTATTTCTCATTTTACCCTTGCAATCCCCCCCAATTAGGATAAAATCCCGGTTTTTCAATACCGGATTTGCAATTGGCAATTGGGACAGTTACCCGTTTTTATTTGTTCTTCGCCCAAAAACAAGGATAAATAGGTAACTGTCCCAAAAGGTAATCGGTTGATTTTTGATGTTTGAAGCGCTAACTGAAAAATTTAATGCGGTTTTCAAATCGCTCTCGGGTCGAGGCCGGATAACCGAGGCCAATATCTCCGATGCGATGCGAGACGTCCGCAAGGCACTGCTCGCTGCTGACGTTAACTACAATGTGGTTAAGCAGTTCTGTAAAGATGTTACTGCCGCCGCACTCGGGGCCGAGGTCATAAAAAGCCTCCATCCCGGCCAGGTGATGGTAAAAATTGTCAACGATGAGCTAACCAGGCTGATGGGCCCGGTGGACTCAAAGATTTACTTCGTTTCGCCCGGGCCGACTGTAATAATGTTGGCAGGCCTGCAGGGTGGGGGAAAGACGACCACCGCGGCAAAATTGGCCAAATACCTTGTTTCAAAGGGCAAAAAGCCCCTCATGGTGGCCGATGACCTGCAAAGACCCGCCGCTATCGAACAACTGATTACCCTCGGCGAGCAACTTCAAATCCCCGTCTATAGCGAGCATATCAAAGATGCCGTAAAGGTCGCAAGAAACAGCGTCAAATACGCAAAGCAAAACGGTTACGATGTTGTTGTACTCGATACAGCGGGCCGGCTGCACATAGACGAAGAAATGATGAACGAGATTGCTAATGTCGCAAAAGCTGTCTCGCCCCATCAGATTTACCTTATCTGCGACGCTATGACCGGTCAGGACGCCGTGAACTCGGCTAAAGAGTTCAACGAACGGCTCGAACTCGACGGAGTAATCCTGACCAAACTCGACGGCGATGCCCGCGGAGGGGCGGCCCTGAGCGTAAAGGCCGTTACCGGAAAGCCCATCAAGTTTATCGGTGTCGGCGAAAAACTCGACACGCTTGAAGAATTTCACCCCGACCGGATGGCCGGCAGAATCCTCGGTATGGGCGACGTCGTTACATTAGTCGAGAAGGCCCAGGAGCAGTTCGACGAAGAAGAAGCCCTGAAAATGCAAAAGAAGATGGCCAAGGGCAGCTTCGGCTTCGACGACTTCCTCAAGCAAATGCAGGCCGTCAAGAAGATGGGCGGCATGGGCGATATGCTCAAACTAATGCCCGGCATCGGCAAACAAATAGGCGACCTGGACGTTGACGACAGCGAAATCAACAAGATGGAGGGTATCGTCCATTCTATGACACTTCAAGAAAGGCGCCAGCCTGATATAATAGACGCCTCTCGCAGGAGGCGAATCGCAAGGGGTTGTGGCAGGGACCTGCAGGACGTTGCCGGCCTTATAAAGACGTTTAAGCGTAGCCGGGACATGATGAAAAGCCTCAGTGCCGGCGGAATGGGCGGCTTAAAGGGCCTTTTCAGTGGAAAAACCGACATGTTCGGCGCCATGGCCGGCGGCGGCAGAAAGATAAAACAACGCTCGAAGCGAAAAAGAGTAATCAGAAGGAAAGGAAAGATAAGACGGCGGTAAACGGCATAAAATCTATTGATGCGTATCTTGAAAAGTTGGCTGCTTTCGCAGATAACGATTACGGAAAGCGGATTCGCCGCCAGTTCGCCGACATTCGCGGCTCAAGTGAGCTTGCAATGCTCCAGTCGCCGACCGGCGCCGAATTAGAGCAGTTAAGAAAAGCCGTTGCCATCATGACACCCGGTGAAAAGTCCGCTGCCGGCGACTTGACCGACAAACAAATCCAAAAAATCGCAGCCGACGCCGAAATCGATGCCGCACTATTTGCGATTTTCATCAACGGCTACGCCCTGAATTGCAGACAATCTCAGTGATGTGGTATAAGTAACATGCTGAAGACATATATGAACGAAATATTCAAGGTTGCCCGAAGAGGCGATGCCAGAGAAGAAAGCTATTATAAAACTCTGTCAACGCTAATGGGCGGCTTTGCGCAATCTATAAACAGGGCAAAAACAGAGGTGACTATCCAGCCGAAAAAAACGGAGGCGGGAAATCCCGACTTTCGAATCTGGGACGGCAGACAACATATAGTCGGATACATTGAGGCAAAATCCCCTGACGAGGAAAATCTCGACAGTGTCGAAGGGACTGAACAACTAAAGCGATATCTTAAGGCCTTTGCTAATGTGATTTTAACCAATTTCTTCGAATTCAGGCTCTACCGCGACGGCAAACTGGTTGAAAAAGTTCAAATAGGCCGGCCTTTTATTGTAAAACAACTTAAAACCGCCCCTCCTGTGGAAAACGAAGATAAGTTTTTTGATTTATTAGATAAGTTTTTCTCTTTCTCCCTTCCCCGAACATACACACCAAAAACACTCGCCCAGGCACTTGCCTGCAGGACGCACTACTTGCGAGAACAGGTGCTCCTTGCACTTGGTGGCAGCAATGGCAACCTGACGGGATTTTATGAGGCGTTTCAGCAACATCTGATTGCCGGGCTTATGAAAGAAGATTTTGCCGACATGTATGCACAGACCATCACCTACGGTCTTTTTGCTGCAAGCACGAGATGCAAAGAGGAATTTAACAGGAGACTTGCCTTTGACAATATCCCGCGAACCATAGGTATTCTGCGAGACATATTCCGATTCGTTTCATTGGAAGAACCGGGAGATGGGCTTGTATGGATAATTGACGATATTGCAAACATGCTCGCAGTGGCGGATGTAAGACGCATTTTGCACCAGTACTTCATTGAGGGTAAAGGCAAGGACCCTGTTGTGCATTTCTATGAAACTTTTCTTGCTCAATACGACCCGAAAGAAAGAGAGCAACGGGGTGTTTATTACACGCCGCAAGAGGTCGTTTCTTATATCGTTAATTCTTTGAACATCATTTTGAAAGAACATTTCGATAAAGCGGATGGTCTTGCGACAGGCTCGATAACTGTACTTGATCCTGGCGCCGGGACCCTGACATTCTTAGCTGAGGCCGCCAAAGTCGCTGTTCAGGAATTTGTTGATAAATACGGCCAAGGCGGCAAGAGCGAGCTGATAAAGAATCATATCCTGAAAAACTATTATGCCTTTGAATTGATGATGGCACCATACGCAATAGGGCATCTCAAGATGGGATTTCTGCTTGAGGAGTTTGGATATTCCCTGGCCCGAGACGACCGGTTTAAGCTATATTTGACAAACACACTTGATATGAGGGAGCTTGCAGAGAGTAACCTGCCGGGCATGAGTTCCTTATCCAGAGAGTCTCATGCCGCAGGCTTAGTGAAGAAAGAAAAGCCGATTCTCGTTATCTTAGGCAATCCACCTTATTCAGGACATTCAGCCAACACGGGTCCGTGGATAAGCAAAGAAATCAAAGAATACTACAAGGTAAACGGGAAGGACCTCGGTGAGAAGAATCCCAAGTGGTTGCAGGATGACTATGTAAAGTTTATTCGCTTCGCACAGTGGAAGATAGACCAAGCCGGCGAAGGTGTTCTTGGATTTATCACCAATCACAGCTACTTGGACAATCCGACCTTCAGGGGTATGCGGTGGTCCTTAATGAACAGCTTCAATCATATTTATGTGTTAGACCTGCACGGCAACAGCAAGAAAAGAGAAATATGCCCCGACGGCTCGAAGGATGAGAACGTATTTGACATCCAGCAGGGTGTGGCGATTATCTTAGCTGTAAAGAAAGAAGGGCTGGGAAGGAAAGTTTCACACAGCGATTTATGGGGCCTGCGACAACGAAAATATGACTGGCTTACGTCTCATAACGTCAAAAACACCAGGTGGAAGAAACTGACACCGAAAAAAGAATTTTATTTTTTCGTGCCCAGAGACGGAAAGTTATTGGTCGGTTATGAGAAGCATCCAAAAATCACAGAGATATTTGGAACTAATAGCGTGGGAATCGTAACAAGCCGGGACAGGTTTGTCATCGCTTGCGAGAAAGCGGACTTGAAGAAACGCATAAGAATGTTCCGCGACGAAAGCATTCCTGACAACATGATTAAAAAGGCCTTTGACTTAAAGGAAGGCTCGAGGTGGAAACTGAAAGACGCACGCAAAAAGGTGCGACAGGAAGACAAGTGGGAGCGGGAAATAATTGATATCCTTTATAGACCTTTTGATAGCCGATGGATTTTTTACGACGATGCGGTTATAGAAAGAACGCGAAAAGATGTCATGCGGCATATAATGCAGGAAAATCTGGCGATGATTACCTCTCGTATTGTCAAAGGAGAAGCTTTCCGACATTGCTGGGTTAGTCAAACAATTTCTTCCGGAGCGCTCCTTGCGCCTAATACCGCCTCAAGCTCGTATGTTTTCCCGCTTTATATATACCCGGACGTGGATCTGTTTAACGGGGGCGAGCGTTACAAGCGCGTAGCCAACATAAATCCCGTGGTTTATTCGGCCCTGGAAAAGACTTACGGGAAAAAAGTCAAAGCAGAGGCACTGTTTTATTATATATATGCAGTTCTATATTCAAATGTTTATCGGCAGAGATATGGGCAGTTCTTAAAGAGTGATTTTCCCCGCATTCCATTCTGCGGCGATTACGACGTGTTTTGCGCAATGGCCAGAGAAGGCAGGAAATTAGTCGAGCTGCATTTGATGACTTCCAAAAAATTAGACAAACCTGTTGCAAAATTCGAGGGAAAGGGCAATAATCTTGTCGAAAAGGTAGTGTACGACGGCGCTAAGGGCCTGGTACACATAAACTCAAAACAGTACTTTAGGCGTATAGCTCCCCAGATATGGCAGTATCAGATTGGCGGCTACCAGATTATGGACAGGTACCTCAAGTACAGAAAAGGCAGGAGGCTTTTGCTCAATCATATTAAACACTACTGTAGGATCGCAACTGTTGTTAAAGAGACTTGCGATATTCAGAAGAAACTTGACATGATCTATCCGAACGTTGAAAAGAAGTTCATTAGCATTGAGACATCCTTGTAAACGAGTTTCGTGATTTGCACAGGGCAAATCGCGGGAATTAATCATAGAAAAACTGAAAGGAAGATGTAATGGCAGTAAAAATCAGAATGATGAGGATCGGTCGTCGGCACCGCCCCTTTTTCAGGATCAACGCCATCGAAAGCCGCAATCAGCAAAAAGGCAGAATCCTCGAAAAACTGGGCCACTACGACCCCATTGAAAAGGACAAAGACAAACAGGTCGTACTCAACCTTGAGCGGGTAAAGCACTGGCTCGACGTAGGAGCCGTGCCCACCGACGCAGTTTCCCAGCTCCTGCTCAGATGCGGCGTAAAGACCAAACACGCAGAAGAAAAAGCAAAACGCAGAGAAAGGGCCAAGGCGCGCGCCCGCGCGACGGGCAAACTCTTCACCAAGGCAGATCGCGCCGCTGCCGCTAAGCCTGCCGAAAGCACTGTGCCTACTGAGACGACTGCTCCCGTCGAGCCTGAAGAAGCCAAAGCCGAAACGCCCGAGACCACTGAAAGTGTCAAGGTCGAGGAGGTGAGCGAGGTGACCAAAGCAGATGAAGC
>QNBT01000023.1 GCA_003644205.1 Planctomycetota bacterium
ATTGCCCAGGAGAACCTTACACAGGCCGAGCGAAATGCTCTGTATGAAATACGCTCGTTCAACCGGTTTCGCAAGACGTTTGTGGTGTCGATTGTGTCAGACTATTACCGCGTTCTGCAGCAAAGAGACGGGGTAACCAACGCCGAGAACGACTATAAAAGGGCGGTTGAATCGAAAGACCGGCTGGAGATGGAGGCCAAGGCCGGGCGAAAGAATCCTTACGAGGTGGACCAGGCCGAACAAAGGGTCTTGGCAGCGGGAGACAGTCTCGTACGTGCCAAGGAAAGGTACGAACAGTCGCTTGATGAATTCAAGCTAAGGCTGGTGCTACCGACCGATGCTGAGATTGAATTAGATCAGAATGAACTTAAGGCGCTGGCTGAACTTGGAATCAGTCAACCGGATTACGATTTGGAAGAAGCGGTTGAGACGGCTTTGAATCAGCGACTGGACCTGGCAACAAGCAGAGACCAGGTGGACGATGCGGCGCGTAAAGTTGCCGTTGAGGCCGACAGCCTTGGCACGCAATTGGATTTGAAGGGGGCTATGACAGTAAATTCAACCGGGGATACCGACTATAGCAGGTTGCGATTTCACGATGGTATCTATACAGTAGGTCTTGAGGCTGATTTGCCGTTTGACCGAAAGAGCGAACGTAATGCTTACCGTAAGGCGATGATAACATTAGAGCGACAACACCGTAAGTATGAAAATGACACAGACAATGTTAAATTGAGTGTGCGGGATGCATATCGTGAACTCAACAAAGCGGCCCAGACGTATAAGATTCAAATGAACAGTCTGAAATTAGCCCAAAAGCGTGTTGAGAGCAACACATTATTGCTGGAAGCGGGGCGATTGACAACTCGGGATTTGTTGGACTCTCAGGACGACCTCTTAACTGCTCAGAATCAGCTTACGGCGGCTTTAGTGGGACATATTGTTGCAAAGTTGAACTTTTTCAGAGACATTGGTGTTCTCCAGGTCAGGCCCGATGGAATGTGGGAGCAAGGGGCACGATGACTGAAGAGAATAGAAAAATGAAGCGCGGGTTACCTGTTATTAAAGTACCGGTTGCGGAACGGGCTCTAATGAAGCGCAGGCGTAAGCTGATGATATCGATATCAATTGTGGGTGTTGTGGGAGTAACGATATTATTGTTTGCGACCAAGGCGGGAAAATCAACGTCGGCCGATGATGAGTTTAGTACGTTCACCGTCCGGCGGGATAACCTGATTGTGAAGGTTGTCGAAAGTGGCAGTATCAGGGCCCGCAATATGATAGAAATAAAATCCGAGCGTGAAATGGATACCGTAATTCTAAGCATAGTTCCCGAAGGGACTTATATTACCCAGGAAGACGTTGACAACGGCAAGGTACTGGTTGAATTGGATAAGGCTTCGTTGGAAGAGGCATTGACCCAGAGGGAAATCGACCTTGCAAGTGCCGAGGCGAGCTACACCGAGGCAAAAGAGTCGTATGAGATTCAGGTTAAACAGAATGAAAGTGATATTACAGCATCTGAGCTAAAGGTGAAGTTCGGCTTGATAGACCTTAGGAAATATCTGGGGGATAGCGTCGCCGAAAAATTCGTCGCCGGCACCGAGACTTTGCCTGAAGATATTGACGATATTGCGGCATTGGTCGACGACCCGCAACTTGGAGGTGATGTGCTACAGAAACTTCGTGCTCTGACCGAGGATATCAGTCTCAAAGAGCAGACCTTCAAACTGGCCGAGAGCAGATTGGAATGGAGCCGGAAGCTCTTCGAAAAGAAATACATATCACAAACAGATTTGGAGGCCGACAGCCTGGATAAGGAGCGTAAAGAAATCTCCTGGAAGCAGGCCAGGGCTGCAACGGACTTGTTCAAAAAGTATGAATTCCCAAAACAAGCCGTGCAGTTATTAAGCGACTACAATGAGTCCAAGCGTGCGTTGGACCGAACCTATGCCAGCGCCCGGTCCAGACTTGCTCAGGCTCAGGCGAAACTGAAAAGTGCAGAGTCCAATTTGGAGCAGCGAAAAGAGCTGCTGAACAGAACGACCAAACAAATCGAGGCCAGTACCATCAGAGCCCCGGCACCGGGTCTGGTAACATACGGTTCAAGCACAAAGGGAATGAGCAGAAGGTTGCGGCAGGGGCCTATTGAAGCGGGAAGTTCGGTACGTGAGCACCAGACGATTATATCACTACCGGATATGACGAAAATGATGGCGTCAATATCCGTTCATGAGTCGTCGGTTGACAAAGTACGTCCCGGCCAGAAAGCAACGATAGTCATGGATGCCTTCCCGGACAAGATTTTTCATGGCGAAGTAACGAAAGTGGCGCCGCTTCCCGATCAGCAGCGTAGCTGGCTAAGTCCTGACCTTAAAGTTTATGCAACGGAGGTTGATATAGAAGGCACTTACGACTTTCTCAAACCCGGAATGAGCGCCAAGGTTGAGATTTTAGTTGAGCGGTTGGAGAACGTTATCATTGTGCCTGTTCAGGTGGTAGCTAACCGCGGCGGGAAAAAGGTTTGCTATGTTTTAGGTTCGGGACCCCAGGAGCGAGAAGTCAAAACCGGCTCCTTCAATGATACATTTGTGCAGATTCTTGAGGGTCTGGAGGTCGGTGAGAAAGTGCTGTTAAGTCCTCCGAGAATAACCGAGCCGGAGGACCAAACCGGCCCGGAACCGGAAGCCGAGGCCGCCTCGAAGGGCCGGGGCACGAGCGAATCACAACCTGAGGAACGTCAAGGAAGAGAACGCCGCGGCGAATCTGAACTGACGGATGCAAGGGGTGGCAGGGAGTGACAAAGGCAAGACGGTGATACAACAAGTCGATAAAAACCTTGTTCTTAATAGTGGCACACCAATTCTGGTGATGCAACAACTGTGCAAGAGTTACTTTCCGGGCGCAGTTGAACTGAAAGTGCTGCGCGATATCGAGCTAACCATTACGAGCGGTGAATACGTAGCTATTATGGGCCCGAGCGGTTCCGGCAAATCCACGCTGCTCAATATGATAGGCTGTCTCGACCGACCGACCAGAGGCACCTACAAGCTCGGCGGCAATAACGTATCTATGTTGGACGACGACCAGTTGTCGTTGATACGAGGCGCTCACATCGGTTTCGTGTTTCAATCGTTTAACCTTATCGACCAACTCAATGTTATAGAGAACATAGAGATACCGATGTATTACCAGGGCTTTTCCGAACATGAAAGCTTCGCCCGTGCGGCCGAATTAGCCGAAATGGTAGGCCTTGGCGACAGAGTAAAACACCGACCTTCGGAGTTAAGCGGAGGCCAGAAGCAGCGGGTGGCAATTGCAAGGGCGCTGGCAAACGACCCGCTGATTATTTTAGCGGATGAACCGACGGGCAATCTGGACTCGGAAAGTGGTGCTGATATCTTGGGCATTCTTGACCGCCTGCACAGGGAGGGAAAAACCGTTATTGTAGTTACACATGATGACAATATCGCCGCACACGCCCACCGAATAATACATCTTTTTGACGGCTGGATAAAGCGACAAGAATACAGAAAGTAGCGGATTCGTTGTTTTTATTTGATTCATCCGAATAATGAGTAGGGGCCTAAAGCCCGTTGCCTGTTGCAGAGGCAACAGCCTTCGGCTGTGACCTACACATTTCCCGGATGAGCCTTTAATTTTTCAGAGAAAATAAATTATGTTAACGTTTCGTCTAAAACGTACCTTTAAGTTGGGCATAAAGAGCCTGTGGATGCATCGCCTGCGTTCGACGCTGACAACGTTAGGAATCATCTTTGGGGTTTCATCCGTGATTGCGATGTTAGCCATAGGCGAGGGAGCGAGCAGACAAGCACAGGAACAGATTGCCCGTTTGGGCAGCCTGAACATTATCGTTAAGACAGTAAAGCCGTCGGAAGACCAGAGGCCAACCACGCAGGAGCAGACGATGGTTGAATACGGTTTAACCTACACCGATGCCGAGCGTTTTCAGAGCAGCATACCGGACGTCCGGGTTGTAGTGCCGAGCCGTCGTATCTCGCAGCAGGCAAGGTATCGCAACCGCAAGGTAGTCACGGAAGTCCTGGGCACGGTACCGTGGTTCACGGACATATCGCCAATTCGACTGCTGAGGGGCCGGTTTCTAAGCAGCGTTGATATGCACCATAAGCAGGGCGTCTGCGTAGTTGATGAGCAGGTGGTTACGGAGTTGTTTGCCTTTGACGACCCGATAGGGCAGGACGTCAAGATTGCAAGCGATTACTATCGAGTGGTTGGCATTACCAGTGTCCACGACCACCAGACGCCCGGCAGCAACATTACAGGTAGCGTTCCTGCGGCGCCGAGTAGCGGCGGGGCAAACGTAGGCACTATCTATATCCCGCTCACTACTGTCAAGGACCGTTTCGGCGAGACATCTATACAGATTAGCGGCAGCAGCGGCGCAAACATCGAGAGAGTAGAGCTTCAGGAAATTGTCGTAAAAGTCGGGTCTGTTGATGAAGTGCTTCGGATACGCCGTGTTTTAGAGACACTGTTAGAGCGATTCCACAAAAAAAACGATTATCAGGTGATTGTGCCGCTGGAACTGTTGCAACAGGCAAAGGATTTTGCGCGTATTTTCAGTATCGTCTTAGGTTCCATAGCTGCAATTTCGCTTTTGGTGGGCGGCATCGGGATTATGAACATTATGTTAGCAACTGTTAGCGAGAGGACCCGCGAGATTGGTATTCGACGGGCTCTGGGTGCAAAGAAACGTGACATTGTCATTCAATTCCTTTCGGAAACACTGCTGCTGACCCTGACCGGAGGTATTCTTGGCATTGTGTTAGGTTCAGCGATTCCATTTTTCGTAACTTACTTCAGCGATCATCCGACTGCAATTACAGGCGGCTCGTTGGTGCTGGCCTTTGGCATCAGTGCGACGGTGGGTATAACCTTTGGATTGTACCCGGCCTATCGAGCGGCGAATATGGACCCGATAGAGTCTTTGCGACACGAGTAGTACCCAAGCTGCTGCACATCCTTTAGCACGTACATGAGGCTCGCTGATTTGGCCATATTTGAACCATTGCCACTGGTCCGTCATGTCCGGCACTTGTAAGCCGACGACAAAGCGGCAGCGATAGTTATGGGACATAGGGGATCGACTTGTGTGGACTGCTGAAAAAATCGGGACTCATACAGCACCGGTCATCCGAACATATCGGGCACTAAACTTGAGCTTTGGTGCCGAACTTCGCTGTGACCACCACGGCGGGCGAAAGGGGGGTTGTTTCTAAGACATCACAGAATTATAGGACGCGCCAAGGTTTCTGCCAAAGACCGTCGATTTAGCGGCCAGAGCCAGGAATAAGCAGCTTGCAACGATGATTTTATCGGGCGATGAGGTGCTTAAAATCGCTGTTTCGGAGAGCGAATTGACGTATTCGGCATAACTTCTTATATTTTACATAATAAAAGGGGAAACTGCCGGGGGCGGGGCGCGTTACTTGCTGCTAATGGCCGACCCACTTCGTGACGACTGTATTAACAACGGCACAGTGTAGTTAGTGTGGTTTCTTGGCCGTTGCAATTAGAGTGTGCCTGAGTAATGATTTGCAAACGGTGAGCGGAGTAAATTGTGTTTGATTTTTTGAAAAAACGCATTTTTCCAATCGGCGCCGACCTCGGCAGCGGCTATCTGAAGATGGCCCAGTTGGGTTTTGACGGGAACCAGTTTTTCCTTCATGCCGCCAGGCGAGAGGAAAAGCCGAAGGATATCGAACCCGGTAGCGCACAGTGGCAAAGATGGGTGGCGCAAGCCGCAAAAGTGATGATTGGTAGTGGCGGATTTAGCGGCAAGCGGGTTGTAACGGCAATGCCGGCGGATGATGTGTTTATCGATCAAATAAAGATACCGAAAACTGCGGATGAAAAAATTGAGGAGGTGGTATTGGCTAATATCAGGCCCAAGCTGCCTTTTGATGCGGCCGACGCTATGGTCAAATACGTAGTTTCGGACAAACACGGCGGCAACGGCGAGATGGGTGTGCTTGTGATGGCCGGCCAGAGGCAGACAGTTGACCGGCATCTGGCGATATATGAGAAAGCAGGCCTTGAGATTTGCGGCATTAGCGTCTGGCCGCTGGCAATGACCAACAGCTATGTGAAATTCTTCGGCAGAAGGGCACAAGACCGCGAAGTAATGGCTATGCTCATTGATATCGGCGCCAATCACACAAATATCGTTATATGCAGGCACAGCAATCTTCTTTTGGCCAGAATGATAAAGATAGGGTTCAGGCAGCTCAAATACAACGAGACCATCGAAAGGCTGATGGATGAGATAAACGCCTGCTGCAGGTATTTTGAACTGTTCTCCAACGGTGCTCAAATCAACCGCATGGTTCTCATATCCGGTCAAAGCGTGGACAGGATTATTTGCGAAAAGGTTGCCGAGCTTGCAAAGGAAATGCAGATACCGGCGCAGATTGGAGACGTGCTTGCTGCGGTCCAGGTACGGCGAGGCTCTCATTTTGATATTGAAAGGCGGGGCCGACAGGTTGACTGGGCCACCGCATTTGGCCTTAGCCTGCCCGAAATGTAAGGTCGAACGAGAGATTATGTTAAAGAAATGCAGGTGAGAACATGGTCAAGATAGATTTTGTGCCGGATGACTATATTCAGCAGCGTCAGTCCAGCAGGGCTAACTTTATGTACCTTGTGCTGTTCATGATTCTAATGGCAGCGATAGGCGTTACATTTTCAATCTTGAAGCTGCGTGAGCGGTCTGTGAAGTCCGCACTTGCGGCCGCTGATTCGAAGATGGCAAAGGCCCACGAGCAGATCGCCCAGCTTGAGGAGCTTCAGACAAAGGGTAAGGCGATGATGAAGACGATGGTCATGGCTGCTGAGCTCCTTGAGCCCGTTCCCAAAAGCGTTGTGTTAGCGTGCCTGACGAATAACATGCCCTCCGGGGTTTCACTTTTAGAACTCAAGCTCACATCTGAGGAAGCAAAGACATCCGTATCGCCGGCGCCGGCTGCGAGCCAGTATCAGGCCGCGAGCGGCGCTGCCGGCTCGGAGCAGGCTTATGTTTTAAAGGAGAAATCGCTCCAGACTAATATCGAAATCAAGGGCATTGCGCCCAGCGATATTGAGGTCGCCGATTACATTGCCCGGCTTGGTGCTTCCGAATTGTTGACGGATGTCGCACTGGTGGAATCCAAGGAGCATAAGATGGGCGCGACGAAGTTTCGCGAGTTCAAGCTGACCGCAATGCTCAGGGCAGACAGACGATTGACCAAAGATGATATTGAGAGCATCCGGACCCAAAGTGGCAAAACAATATGACAACGCAGCTAAGGGCTCTTGCGGCGCAGCAACTATATGAATGAATTTGAGTTAAGGGATTCAATTATGTCACAGGGCTTGAAAAAAATCGTGTTTTTTATCTTACTTGTTGGTCTTGCTTATGTCGCTCATACCTACATGATCAAGCCTGCGAACGAGAATTTAGTACGGGAAAAAGCGAAGGTTGAGCAGAAGCTGGCGAAGCTTGCCGAGCTTGAAAAGGCGACCGTTACTGCCAAGAATCTTACCGAACAGCTTGAGCAGATGACCGAAGCCATGAAATACTTCGAGAGCAAGCTCCCCCCAACCAGCGAGATTTACACCGTTCTTGAGAATGTTACCGTAAGTGCCCAGAAGCGAGGGCTCGTTCCCAAAACGATTCGAACCCTGAAGCGCAAAGAAAACGGCGGTTACATAGAACAGCCTCTGAAAATGGAACTGCACGGCGATTTTAACTCGTACTATTCCTTTCTTCTGGAACTGGAAAGGCTCGACCGGATAACGAAGATACGTGAGCTTTTTCTGAAGAAAAATCTGAAACGAGAAGGACAAATCGAAGCCACGTTTGTAGTAAGCATATTCTTTCAGGGTACGAATGCATAAAAACTGTATTGATTTTTTGATATGTTCTGTAGAACAAATGTAAAGTTCAATAGATATGGAGTTTTGCTATGCTTTCATTTATGCAGGATGACAATCGAGACAAGCTGGTCGATACTGCCGGGCCCGAGGACGCCGGAACAGAAGCCAATGAAGACCAAAACCAGGATGAGCAGGAGTATCTCGCACCCGCGGAGCATGGAAAGAACGCAAAACGCACAACGATAATTCTTGTAATTCTTTTTTCCGTTGGCTCCTTGTGCGTTTGGTTTATGATCAAAAAGGCGGCACCCAGGCTCGCTGCCGCCGCAGTAAGCACGGAGGAGGCGCAGATAGAAAACGCTATTGCACAGTTGACCGGCATCAAAACACAAATGCACAACCGAATAGACCAGATGCTCGGCCAATTCTATCAGTTTGCCGATGTTGACCAGGTCGGAGTAGGCCAGCTGAAGAAGAATCCTTTCAGACACGAGCTATATGTATCGGATTTTGAAAGCCTGCTTGACAAGGAGCCGGATATATCCACGGGAGCTGATTTGCAGCTCTGGGGTATTTTGCAGACAGAACAGGGCAACTGCTGCATGATTAACGATAAAATGCTGTATGTCGGTGACCGGATAAGCGGGCTTAAGGTTGTTAGAATCGAAGACAAGTATGTTGAGCTTGTCTCGGCAAGTGGTTCACCAGTTATATTGAAGATACCGGAATGAAACGATTTTTTGGCTCTGACAAAAAAGGCGAACCGTACGACTACGGGGCCGAAGCCGGAAATGTCGATGGTGAAAACGAGCAATTGATTCGAGGCCTGAGCAATCTCTATTCACCTAAGCCGGCTGAAGACTCCCACGTGCGCGATATTGCCGATGTGCTGCTTGAGATGGGCAAGATAAACGACCAGCAACTGGACCAGGTCCACCGAGACGGCTCAAAAAGCGGCGGCACTAATATTGAGCAGGTTATTCTGAATTCGGGTGTGGCCACCGCGGATGATATTCTCGCAGCTAAAGCAAAACTATACGGATTTGAGTTTCGCCGTATTGAAGCGGCCCAGGTTGATAGAGCTGCTTTTGATAAACTTGAACTTAGATACATAAGAAACAGTCATATCATGCCCGTTACGATTGACGGTGATACTCTGGTAATTGCCACGAGTGAACCGGCCAACGTTTTTGCCATTGATGATGTCAAGCGCCAGACCGAAATGCCCGTTCGTGTGGTTGTAACGACCGAAAGCGACATCGAGGCCGTATGCAGAGAGTTTGACGAGATGCAATTTGGTTATGACGTCGATGAAATCATGAGCGATATGGCTGACATTGAGGTCGTAAAAGATATAGAGACTGATACCGAGGACCTGGAAAAAAGCGCCGGCGAGTCCCCTGTAATAAAGTTCGTGAACTATCTTTTAACCAACGCCCTGCGTGAAAATGCCAGTGATATTCACATCGAGCCGAAGGAAAAGTACACCAAGATTCGTTACCGTATAGACGGCGTCCTTTTTGACACCATGCAGGCGCCGGCAAAGATGCACCCCGCGGTAGTGTCCCGCATCAAAATCATGTCGAATCTCGACATCTCGGAACGCAGGTTGCCCCAGGACGGAAAGATATCCGTTATTATGGGTGGCAGGGGGATTGATTTGCGCGTTTCGGTGCTGCCCACCAGCCGGGGGGAAAAGGTTGTCATTCGTCTGCTCGACAGTCAATCGATTATGCGAGGTCTCGACGACTCCGGAATGGAGCATCATATCCTTGAAGCTTTCAAGGAGCAGGTGGCCTTGCCTCACGGTATTTTGCTTGTAACGGGGCCGACCGGTTCCGGCAAGAGTACGACCCTTTATTCGGCGCTGGCACAGATGGATGGTGAGACGATGAACATCTCCACTGTTGAAGACCCCGTAGAGTACAACCTCAATTTCTGCAGCCAGGTTCAGGCAAATGAGAATATCGGGCTGACCTTTGCCGCGGCGCTTAGAAGCCTGCTGCGCCAAGACCCCGATATCATAATGATCGGCGAAATACGGGACAATGAAACCGCCAAGATCGCAGTGCAGGCGGCGCTTACCGGTCATCTGGTCCTTTCAACGCTGCACACAAATGACGCACCGAGCAGTGTAACCAGACTCGTCAATATCGGTATCGAGCCTTATTTGGTGGCCGCATCCTTAAATGCCGTGCTTGCACAGCGATTAGTAAGACGGATATGCCCCCATTGCAAAGAACCCTACAATATCCCGGAGAATATGCAAAAGTATGTAGAACGTACCGGCATCGAGCCGTCACAATTGATGCACGGCGCCGGCTGCGAAAAGTGCCGCCAAAGCGGCTATATCGGTCGGTTCGGTATTTTCGAGCTTCTCATCATCGACGATAAATTCAGGAACATTATCAATGAGGATGCTTCAGTGAATAGTACAAGGCGGGCTTTCGCCGAAAGCGGACAACCTACCCTGTTTGACGATGGTATAGAGAAGGTTAAGCGCGGACTGACGACTATTGAAGAGGTGCTTCGGGTTACACAGGTTTGTGAGCAGGCGAAGGACAAAGCCGGTGTTGATGCAGTGGCTGATACGGTTAATATGAATGTTGGCGTCCTGTCGAAATAGCCGGGCCGGTATGTAGCTCGAGGACAATACAACAGTTAAACTTGATGGGAAAAGATGATGATAGACGTTAAAGAAATGCTTGCCAGGGCGATTGAACACGGCGCTTCGGACGTGCATATCAACGTTACTATGCCGCCGATAATGCGGGTTAATACCGAATTGATTGCCATGGATTTTCCCATTCTGAGCGAAGAGGAGGCCAGGCAGATGGTGCTTGGCCTGGTAGGTCAGGAGAAATTCGCCAAATTTGAAAAGAACAGAGACATTGACTTCTCAACTATGATAGATGACGGCAGCAGATTCCGTGTAAACGCCCATTTTCAGCGGGAGACGCCGGCCATCTCTTTCAGGGTGGTCTCAAACTACATACCGGCGATTGAGGACTTACATCTTCCGGGTATCGTTAGTGATTTGACTGATTTACCCAGAGGCCTTGTACTGGTGACGGGCCACACCGGTTCCGGCAAGAGCACAACACTGGCCTCTATGATAGAGATGATAAACCTGAAATACGCCAAGCGTGTTGTAACTCTTGAAGACCCGATCGAGTATGCGTTCGAAAATACACACTGCATGATTGAGCAGCGAGAGATTGGTTCCGACTGCACGGAGTTTGCATCCGGCCTGAGGCATGTGCTCAGACAGGACCCCGATATAATCCTTGTTGGTGAGATGCGAGACCTTGAGGCGACGAGTTCTACAATCACGGCCGCCGAGACCGGCCATCTCGTGCTCTCGACTCTTCATACCGTCAACGCCTCGCAGACGGTTGAGCGTATTATTGATATTTACCCGGCCACACAGCAGAACCAGATCCGGGCAATGCTTGCCAATACGCTGCAGGCGGTCGTTTCGCAGACGCTTTTCAAACGAATTGATGAGCCCGGCATGGTGCCATGTGTGGAAATCCTCCTTTGCACCTCGGCGGTTAGAAACTGCATTCGTGAGAACAGGATTTATGAGATACCGAATATCATCGAGACCTCTCGCAAGGTGGGTATGCAAAGCATGGACTTCAGTATCGCAGATATGTACTTCAAGGGTTTCATAGACAGAGAAGAAGCAGTCATTCGCTCGACGAATCCGGGAAAGATGGATAAGCAGTTAACACCTGCGGGACATGTCGCCGCCGGCAACGGGCAAAGGAAAAAATCGTAACTTATAGTAGGAGCTATTGTCATGGCACTGCTCGAACAGACAGTTGCAGATTCGCAGTCGCACACGTCTGATGAGGTTACCTTAAGCCAGACCCCAGGGCCGATTGGATATCCGCAGGCGAGCGCCCAACAGACCACGCTGCGGAAGATAACGAGTTTCAGCGTGGAATTCGGCCCAAGCAGAAAGGACATACTGAATTTCACGAATCAGCTTTCCGTGATGATTAAGGCCGGGATAAGTCTTCCCGATGCGCTGGAGTCCATAGCTGAACAGACGGAAAAGAAGAAGTTCAAGGCAATAGTTGCCGATTTGAAGGAGCGAATTGAAAGCGGTCAGAGTTTTTCGCAGGCGCTTGGCGAACATAGTGATGTATTTGGAAGTCTGTATGTCAACATGGTTGCAGCAGCGGAGATTTCCGGCTCGATGAGTTCAATGCTCCTGAGATTAGCTGAATACCTCGACCAGGAGGCCCAAACCCGCTCACAGGTCATCGGCGCTATGATTTATCCGATGATAATTGCCGTGATGGCCGTAGGTACGACACTTTTTATGTTAATGTTTGTGCTTCCGAGGTTCCTGACGGTCTTTGCCGGAAAGGAACATTTATTGCCTGCGCCTACGAAAATAATCATGGCAATAAGCAATTTTATGCGTGGATATTGGTTCGTGCTCTTACCTGCTGTATGCGGCGCATTTTGTGCCTTCTGGTACTTTATCAACACGGAGGCCGGAAGAGTGTGGTGGGACAAAGTAAAACTTAAAATACCTCTTCTGAAAACACTGTGTCGCTGTCTTTATATAACCAGAAGCCTGCACACTATGGGAGTTCTGACCGCAGCCGGTGTGCCTATCCTCGATACGATTTCGATAACAGCACAAATCTCCGGCAACATACTTTACGAGCGGATGTGGCGCGCGGTTCATGATGCGGTACGCCAGGGAAGGAAAATCACCGAGAGCCTGGACGGTTTCTCCCTTATGCCCAAAAGTGTCGTCCGAATGATTCGGGCCGGGGAGGACTCCGGAACACTCAGTGATGTATTGAAGGACGTAGCAGAGTTTTATTCGAGGGAATTAAAGGCGGTTATCAAGATGGTTACCAGCATGATTGAACCGATAATGATTGTGGTGATGGGGGCGTTGGTGGGCTTTATCGCATCGAGCATTATTCTACCGATATTCAAGATGTCGAAGGTTGTTACGAGCTAAACGGGAATTATCTTGTGAACAGGCCCGAAAAAAATAACAAACGGCCCAATTTTGGGTGGCAGCCTCAAGCGCAGCTTGGGGATGGCAAAGGTTCCCCGAATCTGACTTATTTGAACAATGCCAAAACTGACAAACGGTTCGCCCGAGGCGGCTTCACACTCATCGAGGCCATGGTCGCCACAATGCTCCTTGCCATTGCGATAATAGGACTTATGGTCGCAAGCCAGGCCTATACCCAGGTTAATAGTGCCGGGCTGGACATGTCAACGGCTGAATTTCTTATCGAGGAGGTCCGGGAACGCACGGTCTCTATGGATTTTGACACCCTTATAGCCTTTGCGGGCAGTTATTCACCGCCCCAGGACGTCGAGGGCAATGCGCTGACTACTTTCGCCGCTTTCACACAGCAGGTTGTCGTCCAAAATGTAAGCGCCTCTGATTTCGCGGTTCCGGACCCCGGCAGCGACTTTGCACGCGTAACGGTAACTATCCTGCGTAACGGCCAAGAAATCAGCTCGGCCGATTGGATAAGGACTCGATAACGGTTCCCGCAGGGAGCGTACAATGATTTTGAGAAAAACAAAAACAAAGCCGGCTTTTACTATCGTCGAAGTGTTGCTGTCGCTGGTGATTATGGGTATGGTTTTTGCGGCTGTCGCCCTTGCGTTTAACGCCTCGGCGGCCAACTACAGCCAGAACGAGTCTATGTTCAAGGCGATGAACACGGCCCGTCAGGCACTTTTAAGAATCACTACCGAGATACGCACTGCGCAGGCCGTTGCCCTGATAGGAGCCGGCGCAGGCGACGACCCGGACAACAGTCAGTGCAGCATACTTACTTCAGACAGTAGGGATATTACATATCGATTCAACAGCGGCGACAATACGCTGTACCTTGATGACAACAGCAGCGGCTCCAGTTACGTGATGTGTGATAATGTTACAGCCATAACTTTCGACAGAACCACCGTCCCGGACGACCCGTCGGCTGTAAGAAATGTCCGCATTTCCATGACGGTGTCGGTTGATAATCTCTCGCAGACACTTGCCACCGCCACCGTGGTAAGGCGGAACCTGTAACACTTAGCCCGGATATTTCACAGACAGAAGCCTGCCGGTGCAAGCCGGCGAAATCCGACTCCGGATGTTGGACATCTGTCCGGTGGATGTTAGCACAATTGCTCTTCGACGAGGTCGCAGATTATATGGTAGGCTAACTGGTGTATCTCCTGAGCGGAGGCTGTATTGGGCGCATCGATGCAAAGACACACATCCGCTGTTTCCTCAAGGGGGGTATCTGCTTTTCCCGTAAACGCGACAACGGTTGTTTCTTTTTGTTTTGCTGATTTTGCCGCGGCGATGACATTTGCCGATTTGCCACTCGTAGAAATCCCCCACAGAATGTCATTTGGCTTCACGAGTGCCTCGACCTGCCGGCTGAAAATGTGCTCGAAGCCGTAATCGTTGGCGACCGACGTCAGTGCCGATGTGTCGGTGGTAAGGGCGATAGCCGCCAGGGCTTTTCTTTCGCGCTCGAACCTGCCGACTAATTCACTTGCGATATGCTGGGCATCGGCCGCCGAGCCGCCGTTGCCGCAGATGTAAATACAGCCGTCGGCCTTTAGACATTTTGTCAGAATCTCAGCGATGGCGATTATATTTTCGATACACTTGTCCTCAAGGTCTTTAAGCAGCCTCTTGTGCGTCTCGATTCTATCTGTAACTATTTTCTTCATTTGCAAGTTTCCTTTTTGTTTTAAGCGCCACAGTTATCAGGAGCGTTTAACAAGGCCATTATAGTATCGAAGCCGCCGGTAATATGCAAGAAGTGTATCCATATAACAGAATTGGGACAGGCACCGGTTTATCTCCATTATTCGCTTAAAATCAAAGAAAAACAGGTGCCTGTCCCCAAAGAGACCCAATGCCTCACAGAGGATATTACGGTTTTTGTGGAACAGCCTGCGTTTTTGTGGTATG
>QNBT01000024.1 GCA_003644205.1 Planctomycetota bacterium
GGGCGGCGTGCGATTCACCAACTACCTGGATTAACATATTCTTCACTTCGTCGAGCCACACATCAGGTATAGAGTCGAATTCCTCAACCGCCGTGTGATCGACAATAATGCCGGTTGAGCCGGCAACGGCCGGGACGATAGCAGCACAAAGGGTTATGTTACACAGGAATAGTACTCTTAAACTTTTCATCACCACAACAGTGTTCACATCCATATCAATGCAAGGTTTTTCGAACGAAGGTCCTCCATTTAGTCTGCTTTTTTTCTTCAACAAAATCCCTCAGGTCTTATCATCAGTATATACGATTTATTTTTAATTTGTAAGAAAAATATTGCTGTCTTAGCCCAATTAATCTATCTGGGCGGATACGTCAATATGAACCCGAGGCAATTAGCATCAGACCCACAATCGTCCGAGCCAAAATTTACTCCTCCAACTTTCTTATTACTCTCGCGGGCGAACCGGCAATGAGTCTGTTGGGGGGCATAGAACGCATTACGACCGCGCCGGCCGAGACAATGCTCCCGGCACCAATCGTCACACCGGGTCCTATGGTCGCACAAGAGCCAATCCAAACCCCATTTTCGATTACGATGTCTTCGCTACAAACGTCGCCGCACCTGCAATCGGGTGGGCCAATTTCGTGTGTGCTGGTGATCAACGAGGCCTGAAAGCCGATGCTGACCTTGTCGCCTATAACGATCTTTCCGGTAGCATCGAAGAATACCAGACTGTTTACCCAAGTCCTGTTCCCGATTTTGATGTTTCTGAGACTTCCATGGAAAAAGCCTTTTTTCAATACTACGGCATGCCCACACTTGGCCCCAAAAAGCCTTAGCAGGAATGGACGCAGGCACTTATCGCAAAACCAGTCGGCTGGCAAACAGTAAAAAAGGAGGTTACGCAGCCAACGTCCCATATATGTCAGCTCTTTGTTGATTATATACATAGACCACCACTGTCCTTTTAATTGGTGTAGATTTTTGTTAGACCGATAAAATCAATGGTGCCGTTAGAAATATGTGTTAATGCCGTCTCTTGGTTTTTATATAGAACTTTAGCCAACTCGAAATATGAATCATGGTAACCTTATTGAACCACTTTTGTGCGCTAACGCGCTGGTGATCATGGATGATCTTTATATCCGGACAATATAACACGTCCCAGCCAGCTTGTCGGGCAAAATAGCACAGGTCCACATCCTCAAAGTATTTTCTGTACACCGGGTCGAAAAGGTCCTGTTCGGGAAATGCTTGGCGCCGAACGGCAAGGACAGCACCCATAACCCAATCAACTTTGTGAATACTTTCATATGGGTAATCTTTCATAAGGTGATGATCTATAATTCTCTGGCGACCCGGGAAAGGTAATCTTCGAGCAATGACGGTGCGCCAGTCATAGTCATGTCTGGCCGAGTATTGGAGTGAACCGTCAGGATTCAACAAGCAGGGTCCAATTACAGCGGCCCTCGGAAACTTCTCAAACTTATCAACAAGACTCTGAAGAGACCCCGGATCGATGATTATGTCGGGATTGAGAACAATGAAATAAAGACTATCCGTCTTCGAATAGACAATATTATGACCTCTTCCATAATCATCATTTTTGTGGTTACGTATCTGTTCAACCCATGGATACTTCTTGTCGACCATTTCGGCGGAGCCGTCTGTTGATTTATTGTCTAAGACTATGGTGTGCCAATCCTGGTCGATCTGAGCCCTGCCAAGGTGTTCTAAGCACCTGTCGAGCAAATCCTTTTGATTATAGTTGACAAGAGAAATGACAACGCGAGGCAAAGTTTATCCCCCCTTTTCTTCGACTAAATTGTCCAGAAACTTATCGATCGCATCAAGAATCTCAGTGCAACAACCAATTTCAGCTGGAACAAAATCTCTTGCCTGCTTTAGTTTTGATGCAATCTCGTTAGTATCATAGGCAACGAGCACTTTGTGTTCGGATTCAAGAGCCTTGGCTGTTTCGAATTGATGATCATCATAATGTTCACCCAAAGCCCTCTTTCGAGGAACAACCACCACAGGTTTTTTCTGTTTTACTGCCTGGCTTATCGTGCCAACGCCGGCGTGGCAAACGACCACACTGGCGGCGTTAATATTCTCCGCGAATTCATCAGGTGACATATGTCGCTTGGCCGTCAAGCGTTCCGGCTCATAAGTGCCGCGTCCTATCTGGGCAACAACCTCGTCGGTGATGATGCCGGCGCCCTTCAGTTGATCGACGGCCTTGACGAGGCGATCAAAACCCTTATGGTAAGTTCCCACAGTCAAAAAAATCAAAACAGCCTCCCCAAAAACTTGGCTCGTGGAAAATACTTCAGCAAGGTGGGCCACTGTACCAGAAACATATCTGAAAATGGGTACAACAGCCTTGCTGTTAAGGTTGGACGATTGACTTTAGCCATGGACTCTAAGAATATCAGCTTTGCACCACACATTTTGGCAAACAAGCAGAAAAATACCACAACTCCGGCTCCCGTGGTTATCACAACATCAGGTTTATCTGCAAATGCTATATATGCGGACAGAAACAGGCCAATAATCCAGGATAGCGGATTATGTCTGACAATATTGGGTATAGAACGGACCCTTGAAGTTTTCCTAAGTTCTTCTGCCATCCTACCCGAGAAGGTAAAAAAGAAGTGGTCGTGCTTCTCATATGCTGGGGCTAATTGTTTCGCCTGCACGAAATGACCACCGGGCGAACATGCAACACAAATCTTCAACTGTTTTGTCATTTTATCCAACGGATATTCAGACCTTTGTCCGTTACACTTTAACCCATGTCTTTTCGTTAAAATCATATCGCCGTATGATTCTGGCGGGATTGCCGACCACAACTGAAAAATCGGGTACATCCTTTGTGACAACAGAACCGGCACCTATAACACAATTCTTTCCAATTCGTATGCCGGGCAAAAGCACACAATTAGAACCAATCCAGACATTTTTCTCGATAACAACCTCTGCGATTTTATCGCCTTCGCGGGTAAAATCGCCTGAGACATCTTCAAACAGATGGGATTCACCACTGACAAAACAGTTCTGAGAACAACGTGACTTCTCACCAAGTGTCACCGGGCCTATCACAATACTTCCAATTCCTACAGCAGCACCTTTCTCCAATATTACATCTCCGTGCCATGTATTGATGACAGCCCATTTCTCAATAAACGCGCCTCTTTTGACTGCCAGCCTGTGTCGACTGTGATGCCGCTTATAAGGAATCACATCTAATATCGCGTGGATACTGATCGCCGACGGCATTTCCCTGTCAACATAGAAAAGCCTGGTCCAGATTTGAACACAGAATCGAAAAGCCCACTTAATTAGATCCCGCAACAGACCAAGAATTGATATAATCATAACTGAACAGCCTATATATGACTCCTTCGAACGAATTCGACCTTAGGGCGCATGTTTGCCTGGATCGCTGCAACGAAATAGCGGCCTCTCTATTCTTCGATAAGAACTCAGGTCTTACACAACTCATCCCAGACTATCTGTGCTTTGCTATTCCAGGAAGACTCTTGGACCCTTTTTCTTCTCAACGCAACTCGCTCTGGGCAATTCCCACCGAGAGCCTTTTTGATGGCTTCAGCAAAATCTTCAGGTCCGTTGGCTTCATACACAACATCAATGTATTGTTGTAGTTCGGCAAAAGCAGACGTGCTGACAATGGGTTTGCCGAGCGCGAGGTATTCCTTAAGTTTGATTGGATTGGCGGCCTCGGTCCATTTGTTGGGTCTCCATGGCAGGATTGCGACATCAAAACACTTGCCATAATGAGGAATCTGCTCATACGGTTTCTGGCCCAACAGCCAAATGTTTTCGGATGCCAAAACCTCACGGCATTCGCGAGGAGCATCACCGACAAATACAAAGGCTACTTCCGGCAAGAGCTTTGCCAACGTTGTTATCAGGTCAAAGTCGAGTTTGTGGTCAGATATGCCACCGAAGTATCCTGCAATAGGCCTTTTGATGCCAGCGATGTCAGCAGGTGGATCATTGTTTTGTTCAGAAAATGCGAAGAGTTGAAAATCTACGCCGTGGTCGAGGAAAAAGGCATTCTTACATTGGCTCAATTCCTCTTCGTACAAAGATGTGCTTGAGTAGAGAGTAATATCTGCGGCGGTCTTCAACTCTCTGTCGTACAGTTCAATCAATCGCGTATCAACGTTTGGGGTATATTCATGCCGGTCGGTTCGTTGGTATACCAGTTTGCTTCTGCTAATTTTGCTAACAACATTCCAAGCGGCGGGACAGGCCACCCAAACAACCGGCTGGCTTATTTTCAGCTTGCGACAAACAAGATTGATCTGCCAACGAAGGAGGGCTATATTTACCGCTCCGGCCCACTTTATATGGTGAACAGGCAATGTAAAGGGGCTATACACCCAAAAGCCTGCATCACTCTTTTTCAGTCCGGTTGCGATGCTTTTGAGCTTGCGGATGACTTTGTGAAAAAACCTTTTGCCTTTACCGAGACCCGGTTTTTGCATAACGATCGAATTGACATAAAGCACGGTTGTCTTTTTGGCAAAGCGTCGCATTAACTGCATGTCAACATGAGCGCGGTTATGGTACCACCAGTCTTCACCACCGAAACAAAGTATACTCACATTTTCATTAATTTCTATATCTCCAGTTTACTTTATAGTACATTCGCTTGGCTCATATCCTTCCTTTGACTACATCCTTGTTCATCAACAAATTTTTCCAGTCGATGAGACAATAATAGCCACCGCGCAAATAAGTTCCTGCGGTCAAGAAGGCTTGTTTCCTCTTTCCATTACAGAACAGGCCAATAGCAAACCAATAAGGAACTCTCAGCAAAAAGAACGAAGCTGCCAATAGACAAGCCAGCGGAAAGAGCAACTTGCTCCCGTACTTTTTCAGGAATATTAACTTGCTTCCGTACAACTGAAATAAGAATCGCTGCTTCATCTGTTTTGCCGTTGTTTGCCCTCCATAATGGATTATTTCCGCGTCAGGTGTGAACATGACCTTCCAGCCAGCCTTTCTAAAACGATAGCACCAATCAATATCATCGCTATATACAAAATAAATATCGTCCATAAGACCTACTTGTTCTATGGCGCTGGCCTGTACAAGAGCGAAACAACCGCGGACTGTCTCTACTTCCCTGGGCTCGTCGAAATCCCACCAGGTCATGAACTCCCTCCCGAAGAACTTGCTCCTCGGAAATATCTTGTAAAGGTATGTTGCCGCGAGAAACATGTTTAGCACTGAGTGACTCATGAAGGCGCTTCTTTGGAGGGTACGATCGTGATTCAAGGTTTTGCAACCAACCACTGCAGCTTCGGGGTGGGCATCGGCGAACTTAACCGTTTCTGCAATTGCATCTTCCAAAATAATTGTGTCGGAATTCAGAAGCAGAACATATCTGCCCTCGGCTATTTCAATTGCCTGATTATTGGCTTTTATGAAGCCCTTGTTCTCACTGTTTTCAATTATGTGCACCTCCGGGAATTCCCTGAGCACCATTTCAACACTTCCATCTTCGGAAGCGTTGTCAACATATATAACTTCAAAACTGACCCCCTTAGTCTGATCGTAGACGGATTTTATACAGTTATACAAGAACTCCCGAACATTCCAGGCAACAATAATTATTGATACATCCATAATATAATTGCTCAATGTTTGTCCAGCTTTTTAAATACTTTGATATTATAATACTTGTCTTTGTCATAATCCTCGAAATATGCCCTTTGTTCATACAAGTCTTCTATAATATCAGTTACGGTATATCTTGGCTGAAAACCCAAATGTGTTTTCGCCCTGTCAATAGTAACTTTGTAGTTTCGATAATCTTCAATCTGCTTGATTGTTATGCCTACTTTTTCACCTGTCAGTTTTTCCACTTCGTATTTTACCATATCACCAACTTGACCGACTGTGTAATTATCAGACGCAATGTTGTAAACGCCACTTAAAGAATAATCTGCCTGTACAGCCCTCAAATACGCGGTAGCAGCGTCCCTGATGTCCAGAATCGGCCGCCAAATGGACGCGTTATTGACCGTAAGGCTTTTCTCTGACATCGCAAATTTAAACATTGTATTCACAATTAAATCCAGCCTCATACGCGGACTGTATCCGCATATAGTACCCTTTCTTAACGCTATAACTGAAAATTGATCATCACGCTGCTGAAGTACACCTCTTTCACCTTGCAATTTTGAAATCCCGTAAGGTGAATTGCTGGTTGCAGGACAGTCTTCGTCGTAAAGTTCATTAACAGTATATCCGTAAACAGAGCACGATGAAGCGTAGATGAAGCGCTTCACACCCGCGTTCTTTGCAACAAAAGCTAAATATGAAGGTAATGCTGCATTGTAAACAAAGTTCTTCGAAGGGTCATACTCAGCCATTGGGTCGTTGGAAAGGCCGGCAAGGAAAATAATCTGGTCATATATTTCCAAATCTTTCTCTGTGCACTTAAATAGGTCTCTTTTGGCAACCTTTACGCTTTCAGGCAAATAGTTGCCAAACCACATCAAGTCAACGACCTCAACTTCGTATCCATGCTCCAGCAAAACAGGAATTAAATAAGACCCGACATATCCTGCACCACCAGCAATTAAAATTCTCATTTTCTTTATCCTTACGAATAACTGCACTTTCGAAAAAAATGACGGTTAATTTAGCTCTTTAACAAACGATATTTCAATAAAAATGGCTCATCCTTCCGATGTGTCTAATGGAAAAAAAAGACACAGTAGGAAAGGAGAGCCTATGTTTACTAAATGGATTTTTCCAGACAGCTGGCAAATAATAGCAATAGCTATCTGCTCGGTCCTGCATCAACGCTCGGCCTGGCGGCTTAGTGTAATCATTGCTGGTATTGTCTTTGCCAAAGGCCGGAAAACCGTTACCAGCTGGTTCAGGGCAGCCGGTATTAACAAACGGTATAAAGCCTTCTATTATTTTGTCGGCTCGATTGGACAAAATACTGAAATAATCGCAACAGCATTGTTTGAATTTATGATAAAGCTTGTTTACAAAAATCAAAGCAGGGTCCTTATGGCTATTGATGACAGTCCTACACCGAGATATGGCCCAAAGGTTGCCGGTGCGGGAATTCATCGCAACCCTACACCGACACCGGACGGCAAAAAGTTTATCTATGGGCATATCTGGGTAACTTTGTCGGCTATTGCGAGGCATAAGAATTTTGGAACCATCGGCCTGCCTCTGCTGGCGAGAATGTATGTTAAAGCCAAAGACATCAAAGCCATCGGTTTGTCCTTTAAAAGTAAAACCGAACAGGCGGTTCAATTGTCTAAATGGGCTTACAACTGCTGCAGAAGCCTTGGAAAACGGCTTTGGCTCGTTACCGATGGCGGCTTTACCAGAGCGAGTTTTCTTAAACCGGTTATCAGAATGGGAGCTGTTATTGTAACCAGACTGCGAAAAGATGCGGTGCTTTACGCCGAACTTAAGCAACCGAGAAAACGCAAGAGAGGCCGGCCTCGCAAATACGGCAAAAGGATCAAACTTAATAATGTCGTAAAAAGTTCTGATGGCTGGTTTAATGTCAAGGCGTTTCTTTATGGCAAACAGGAAATCAAAGATGTTAAAGTTTTCAAGGCATTATATAAATCTGCCGGATGCTTGGTTCAGGTGCTTGTTATTCACGAGGGCAAGGACTGCTTCAGGGCTTTTATGTGCACGGACTTGACCGCCTCTGCCGCTCAGATTCTTGAGGCAGTTGCCGACAGGTGTGCGATTGAGCAGAATTTTAGTGACCTTAAAGAAATCGAAGGGGCAGGCCAGCAGCAGGTTCGGACCCTTTACAGTAATATCGGAGCCTTTCATTTGAATCTTTGGTTGTACAGTATGGTGGAGATGTGGGCCTGGAATAAGTCTGTGAAGGCCCTTTGCAACCGGGGTAACAGCCCGTGGGATGATGCAAACCGACGTCCATCTCATGCCGACAAGTGTTCGGCTCTTAGAAGATAGGTTTTGAAGCGAACATTTTTTGTTAGTTCTGCTAAAAACCATAAAATCAACAAAATTCATAAACAGTTCTATAAATTGCTAAAGCTCGTTGCTTAGCGTTTTACTTTTTGGAAAGTGCAGACGAATAATTAATCTTTTACTATTTCATTATATCTATCACAGCTAAGTGACGTGTCAACAGGCACAACAAAATTGACGTCACCTATAGACAATTCTTTTATATCTTTGGTTTCATCAAGACTTTTAGCAAATTCAAATACGGTTCTCCTGGGACCGCCTACATGGAGAACACCGGTTACATTCTTGTCAATTAGCTTGCTAATTTTCATGGCAATAGTCGAGACACTTTCCCGGCTTGTCCACTGATCGACAAAGGCCTTTTCGTAAGGAAAAACGTTTGGGCCGAATGTTGTTCGAATTATCAGCGACTTGTCATACAATCTCACCGCACACTCTCCACCCAATTTTGACCAGGCATACTTATTTACAGGATAAACCGGATCGTCCTCTTTATAATTGCCTTTGTCACCCTTGAAAACATAGTCGGTGCAAACGTAAATCAGCCTGGCGTCATGCTCCTTGCACAGTTTTACCACATTAGCAGTCCCAATAATATTGACTTCAATTGCCTTTATTGGATCTTTGTCAATCAACGGAGGAGAAGTAAAGGCCGCGGCATGGACTATCAACTCACAACCGTTTGACTCCACATATCGTCTCATTTGGTCATAATTTGTGATATCAAACTCATCAAGAGGCGGATAGGTTATATCCGGCAATATCTTTTTGACCTCTGTCCCTAACAGTCCGCTTTCGCCGGTAAATATGATTTTTGATTTGTCCACCAATTATTGTACTCCTAAATTAAACTTGTTACAATTTGCCATAGATAAAATTGTCAGACCGCTCATCACCCTCCCAGCCTGAAACACTGAAACCTTCTTTATCTTTATCCGTAATCAAACTTGTAGATGGTGCAATGTCATCGAATAGTTTTTTCAATTCAGGCTCGCACAGCGACCAGTCAATATCACTGGCTAAAGGAGATATTCCAGCCTCACACCCCGGACTGTATTCTCCCGAGCAGAAATATTCGATAAGCGTCTCCTCCGTAAAGAAATTGCCGTGTGCAAATCCCGGAGGAACCCAAATCCATTCGCTGTAATCTGCCTCGGTGCTGGTGGGCATGTCATAACAGACAATCTTACCGAATGTTGGCGAACCCTTACGAATATCCAATACCATATCTACCATCCTGCCGGAGAGTGCGCGTACGAGCTTGCCCATGTACGGATTCCACTGGAAATGTAATCCGCGTATTGTGCCAGTCTGTGAGTAGCTCTCATTAGCCTGGACAAACTCAACCTCTTTCATAAAATCCATTTGTGGGTGATTGCCAAAATCACTCCTCCGAAACTGCTCCGTGAAATACCCCCTGTGATCGCAAAAGCGAGCGAATCGTATCACTTTTACCACGTTAATGGCTAAACTTTTGACTTCCAAAAGCTTCATGTGAACTCCTTCTATAAAAAACTTATCTTAACAAAAAATCTTGGACATTTCCCAAGCCATCAGCCTTTGAGGGGCAAGGATGTCAGCTCTGTAACAAGAGCATCGACTTTGCTTCGCAACCTGACAGGGTCGGCATTGTCCTTTGCCCAGGACCGTGCCCCTGCAGCCAAACAGTCATATAATTGACGGTCCTTTATGAGTTGGAGCATTTTGCCTCGCAACCCTTCGACATCACGTGTTTCCACCAACAAACCGTTCTGGCCGTCCGTGACGTAATCGCGGACTCCTGTCAGGTCAGTACATATCACGGGCTTGGCCAGCATTAAGGAGGTAACGATGGAGATTTGGCCGCATGAAGGCTCGGAGCCATCAAACATAAAAACGGTGAAAAGGCATTGACTCACTAGCTTATCACATTCGGACAGTGGAATATTACAAAATGCCCTCACGTTATCGGGAACGTTAAGTCCTTGCAGATTATAATCTCTGGCTACAACGATTGCGCTTAAATCCGCTCCACCAATCGCCCGAAAAAATGTTTCGTAGTCTCTGGCATTACCACCGAAGCTCATAATATAATCTCGTCCGTCATCGAACAAATAAACATCATTTGGAGCGCCGGGAGTCGGGGCTTCTCTGAGGTAAGGATGATAAGTGAAGCGTTCCTCACACAGATCGTACAATTCTGAAGAAAGGTGGATGTCATACGTACTGTGTACAAAGAAATGGTCGACTCTGCGGTAAAATATGCCTAAAAGCCATTTCCAGAATCTTGTTCGATGCCGGGGGACATTAAAATTGCTGACAGCGATTCTGTGTCCCCACTTTCCCATAAGAGAAAAAGCCGAAACGATCAAAGCGGTTATGGCAGTATCAACAATCAAGACATCATATTTTCGCCAGATAAACCAAAGCTTCAGACCCATGAGAAAACGCCGGACTAAGTCTTTGACTCCAACATGCTTGCCCTTGGCGTAAGGATTGGCCTGCCATCGACCCGGTCCCAGCGAAAAATACTGATGCAATTTGCTCGACTTAGGCGCAAGCACAGACTCTTGTCCATCAGTTAGAAAATTGTTGAAAATCAGGACCTTGGCCATCCAAATTCTCCGTACAAACACGGGCCAAAAACATTCTATTCTCAAACATACAAATGCGATAACTTATGTGCTGTCGGTAATGAATCTGGCCGCTGTTTGAATCCGAGCTTTTTCTCCGGCGAGATAGCCAACCATAGCCAACACCAGATACCATAATACCATTATTTGGCCAAAATAGGAGACGCCGAAGAAACTGATACAGTGCGCACAAACCACGGCAAAAAGAACCCATGTAAACATTTGCTGCTTTGCTGCACTCGGTCTCTGGAAGTGCCACGTTAGTGTCTTGATAATGATAGCCAGCTTTACCATAAACAAAGACAGCGTAAGAATACCACCCCGAACACCCTCGAGAACAAATTGATTGGTCACATCCCACATCATCCAACCCCAGTGCTCGGTAGTGCGAGTTCCAACTAATGCCCATTCATCAAAATGCTTTATAGCCTGGTCAATGACATTAAAGCGATGCCACCCGGTTGAGCCGCCGATAATCTGAATCCTTGAGATTAAGTGCCACACAGGAGCCTTCATGCAAATATGAAGTCCCAGGAGAACGACAAACAATGCCACCCACGCGTGGTTGCTGTAGTATCGCCACTTGTACAAACAAAGAATCGCCAAGCTCCCAAACAAGGCCATAAGTGGTGTGCTGGATGCAGAGGCGATTACTGCAAAGGTGCTGGCTAAAGCGGCGCTGCAGTACAACATTCTATTCTCGGCCTTTATGATTGCCATGCCAACGAACAAGGGTGTTAGTGTGGCCCAAAACAGCCCACACATGATCGCGTGAGGAAAAGCACCCTGGCATCGTATTCGCCCTGCACGTGCATGTGTTATGACAGTTCCAAAGTAAACAAAGGGATTGTTTCCCGTGGACCACTCCAGCAACAGCAGAGGCGCGAGCACGAGCGCACATATGGCAAAAACCTTGGCGATAAAATCGATCTCATTCCGGCTGCGTACATACTGCCTGAACATCCAGTATAGGCCTATCACATCAAACATCACACCAGACTTGTAAATCACCGCGCTCATATTTTGCCACAGCATCACATATATCACAGAGCCGCACGCCGCCCATATCAACACTATCTTATCAAGGATGTTCCATTTGATCTCGATCTGTTCCTGCCTAAAGAATATGCGTAGTACGCCGGCGACGACAAGTATCCGTAAAATGGGAAAATCCAGCTCTATGATTATTATGCGCTGATCGGCGGGAACGAAACACGTGGCTACAATGTACGATACCATAAAATACCTGCGCGGTACAACCCACGTCACAAGCACCATACATATAACAATAATTAACGTAGTTTCCTTGAGCATGTGGATTACAGGACCTATTGTTTGTGTAATATGTGACGATAGATACGGAATAAGCCCACACAACAAGCAACAAAATACGCTACCGCCCCAAGAACCATATAAGACACCGGGTTCTTAAATCGCATGAATTGTAACAAAACTAAAGGTATTATAACAATCAGACAAAGCCATATATCCTCGAACCAGCAATATACATATGCTTTTATGGACAGGCCAATTCTCTTGTGGAGCCAATAAACCTGCATGACCATGGCGATAGCATTGCCCAGTAGGATCACCGAGGCACTACCAACCAGACCAAACGCTACTGCCGCTGGGTAGATAAGTACAACAATGATAACTGCTCGCAGAGCAATAAATCGTCGGTGCAGATGTGGCTGCCCGATTGCCAAATACATGGCAGTGGCGATAACTTCCTGTGTCCGTAATAATGAAACGATTGCGAGCAACCTAAATGCCACTGAAACCTCGGCAAAGGATGCCCCGAAAACCAATGTCAACAACGGCTTGGCATATAGAGCCATGAACAATATCAATGGAACTCCAAGCATGGCTATTGCCCGGACGAGTCTTAAAACAGAATCACTGAGGTACTCCAGACTGTCCTGTTTTTCCGAATAAGCAGAAAGCATAACCCGGCCGAACATCTGCACGAATAGCTCCATTGGCAATCTTGCAAGTGTATAGACCATAGCATACTTGCCCAGTTGCTCAGTCGTTACGACCTTGCCCAGGACGATGACGTCCGTCTGAATTGCCAAGAAAGTCAGTATAGGGAGCCCAAATACGCCGCGGGCAAATTTCAAAATCGCTCTGTGACTTTCAGGGTGAAACTTGAACCGCGGCCTGAATGGGCAAAGATATAGCTGAATAACAAGCGGCAGAACCCCTCGATAACGAAGCCAATGACCAGCGCCCATACATTTCTCATGAAAAGTGCCAATCCGATTGTTACCAGAGCCGAAAGAATGCCTGAGCCCTGAGTTATTATTAAGGCTCTGCCAAACTTAAAGTGCTTTTCCAGGACGTGAGCGCGAGGGCTTATGAAACCATTAAAGAGAATCACAAGAAATACCAGCCGAAGGAATAACACCAGTTCAGCCAGATCATACAGCGTCAAAACCTCCGACCTGCTTTGAAAATAGAAGCGGCACACCAACGGACTCATCAAAAAAGCCAAGATGTATATCCCCAATGCGCGCGCACTTTGAAGCCACCATGCCGCATTGAGATATTCGGCCTGGGCTCCATTCTTATTTTGGATAACCGATTGCTTTATACCTACCTCAGTGAAGGCTTCAAAGATAATTGTAGCAGCAATTATCAATGCCATCAGGCCAAGCTCTTGTGCCAACAGTAATCTCGCAAGGATCATGTTGCGGATAAAGCGCAATCCCCGCTCGGCCACCGTTCCACAGCCCAGAACCATCACACCGCGGGCGCTGCGTGCCTTAAGGTTATTCCCAGAAAAATGACGAGTCAGATTAGAAATTTGTGTTTTCATGAAAAAGATTTCAGCGAACAGTTTTCAGACATCAGATGACAGCAAACAGTGGTCAGCGATTAGCGGTTAGACTGCAGCAAATAGCAATCAGTGGTCAGTAATTAGCTCTCAGCTACCAACTCTTTATCTAACAAAATCATAAATTAGGCATATAGCTAAAAATGGGTTTGTTTGGTAATTTAGCGTTTAGCAGATAGCTATATCGGCACTCAGCGGTCAGTTTTCAGCGTTTAGAGCCACGTCAATTGATACGGGGGCTGAGACGGCCTGGCCAAGTCGTTTGGCCTGGAGGCGCTGGAGTTCGTGCAAAGCCCTGTATAAAACACGGTCGATGTGGGCTTCGTACCGGTGGAATTTGCTCAGAATGTTCGCACCGGCAAGGTCGGCCCTTACCAACTCGCCTAATGTGCGCTTCTGCAACTTATCCTTATCAGGTTCGGAAATCGGTTCCTCACAGATAGGCTCATCCACGTACCGATTGGGACTGCCCTCATACGTCTTGGTTATCCTAACCGTGAATGGAAGCTGCCCGGCTGAAGTACCACCGTCGGCTACAGATAAATTGTTAAGCAGCTCGACCTCTATCCTTCCGACACGGTTCAAACGCCAAATAGACGCAATTACGCGATCGGCAAGGTGCTGCTCCAATGGGCCGACAGGATTGAAACCGCCAAGCAGGTCAGCGCGAAAATCATTGAACTCGGCCTGGCTTTCACCATCAATAACAATATGACGTGAGAGCAGGCCGTGCTTTACTGCGTTTTTTGCAACCTTCGTCCTGCCAGTAGTCGTTTTGGGGCCGGTGGATTTTATGGCGTTCCTGCGATTAGCTTGTAATTGTTTTTGACCTATCGGTTTAGTCATATACAATTAAATGTAAAATGAAAAATGTTAAATGTTCATCAGCCTTCGGCTGAAATGTAGAATGAAAAATGTTAAATGTAAAACCATGAGTCCGCCTTAGGCGGTAAACTAATTATTTTTGGAATTTTTCAAAATAGCAGTCAAAATCGCTACGATCTGTCTGCTTTCATCTATTAGTTCATCAACTCCGTTTGATATAATTGAACCTGTTTCAGTTTCTTTGATCAACCTGAGCCAGTACAACGTCTCACGGGCTTCTTTGCATGATATTGAAACCTTATGGGTAAAATCCGGCTTAGTTGGTGA
>QNBT01000025.1 GCA_003644205.1 Planctomycetota bacterium
TATTCCCGGCGTACTTTATACAAGCGGCCAGCCCAGAGGCATGGACTATACCAGACTGCTTTACAAGTATCACATCGCAACATTTGTGAATGTCCGCGTTATCACAGAACACAGGGAGCAGAATTGGTACAATGAAGAAGTAACGTGGATGCGCGAAAACGGCGTCAACTATGTTGAGCTGCCGATAGCTCGAACCGACCGGGCCCGGCAGTTCCCCAATGAGGATACACAGAAAAAATTTCTCGAAATAATGGCCGATGAGCAAAATCTGCCGGTACTTGTTCACGGCAGCAGCGGCAGGAAAAGGGAATCAATCCTTGCAGCGCTGTGGCTTGTTAAGGCAAAGGGATATTCGGTCGCTCAAGCGATTGAGGTTGTCGAAAGAATAAAGCAAAAACCAATCACCCAAGCAGAAAAACAGTTTATCAAAAGCCTATCTCAATAATCCATAGTGTGTGTTAAACGGTTCACCAGAACCTCGGATAAATAGCGAAGATTAGCGCCGCGGTTGCATTCGGGATTATGAAGCGACGTCTTCGTCTTTGAGTTCTTCGCTGATACCGTTGAGGATTTCGGCGGCGGCATCTTCAACTAAATCGTCATCAGGGGAGTGGTGGAAAGTCTCCCCCTGGTCAACGGCCTGCTTTTCAGGTACGCCCAAGTGCTCTGGCGGCTGCAGGATAACCGAATCAGGCGTGGAAAGCTCTGCAGGCTGATTGTCAATCTGCACACCGAATGTTACAGGGCCGATCTGAATTTTGTCGCCCGGGCCAACCTCAGCCTGGTCAACGCGCTGGCCATTTACGTATGTGCCGTTGCGGGAACCGAGGTCACGAATCTTCAGGCGGCCCATCTCGACGTTCAATTCGCAATGTCTTCTCGAAACGACCATAAGCGGAATGCAAAGGTCGGATTCCTGGCGTCTTCCGATGACTGTTACAGTACTTGGCAGGCGGAAACTCCTGGTCATACCGTCTTTCTTGAAAAGGACTAAATTGACGTCCATCAGTCTGCTCCCTTCAGAAAAAATACTATTTGTACATAGTATAAACATAAAGTTATGGTTTAGCAAGGATTAAATAAAAAAATCAGGAAAATTTTTACCCCGCAAGTGATTCTATTGACATTTGAGAGTGTAATGGTAAAGTAATGCAACTCTATTATTAGCTGGAGCTTATGAAATTGTGCCCAAGGCGATAATATTTGACTTAGATGGTACGCTGGCCGATACGGCGGCGGACTTGGCCGGCGCGATGAATTATGCCCTTAAAAAATTCGGCCAACCAACGCATTCGGTCGAGGCGTGTAAACAGATGATTGGCGATGGGCTTAAGATGTTTGCCCAGAGGGCTTTGGGCAAAGACAGCCGGCATCTGTGGGATGGGGTTCTCAGCTTGATGAAAGCCCGTTACCGGGATAAGTGCTTCGAGTGCAGCAGGTTATATGACGGTATATCCGAGGTGGTAAGTAAGCTGCGCCAGCAGGGTATCCGGTTAGCTGTCTTAACGAATAAAGACCAGGATGATGCCCGGCGCATCGTGGAGCATTTTTTCGGGGCCGATACTTTTGAATATGTGGTCGGAGTTGTGGGCGAAAGCGGTGTTCAGCCGGACATAGCCGGAACCATGAAAATAGTCGAATCGATGAAACTTGCTCGCGAAGATTTTCTTATCATCGGTGACGGTGCACAGGACATCAGAACCGGCGCAGCGGCAGGTATCAGGGCGGTGGGAGTGAACTGGGGGTTTCGGGGACGTGAAGAATTGGCTGAGGCTGGGGCTGATATGACCATAGACAGGCCGGTGGAAATATTAGGCCTGCTCGCTTGACATGCCTCTCTGGGGATTATATACTTATTACGGCTGACGAGACTTTACCTAAGGCGTGTTGATATATGACCCACAAAATGTGTTCACGGCCAAACTTGTTTGGCCGTAGCACCAAGATTATTGATAGTTGTTTATTTGGAATAAAGAATTAGATGGCGAAGATAGAACTTCCTGACGGTAGCATATTAGAAGCTGCGGACGGGACAACAGTCCAGGACATTGCTGAGCGTATAGGAGCAGGTCTTGCCAAGGCGGCGGTGGCCGGGAGGGTAAACGGCAGGTTAGTGGACTTATCAAGTGCGGTCAACGGCCGGGTGAAACTGTCTATCATCACGGATAAAGACGAGGAGGGACTCGAAATAATGCGCCATAGCTGCGCTCATGTAATGGCCGAGGCGATATGCTCAATCTGGCCCGATGCGAAGCTCGTTTATGGACCGACTGTTCGGGATGGTTTCTATTACGATATCGACCTTGATGAGGCGATTCGGCCTGAAGATTTCGAGCGAATCGAGCAGAAGATGTCGGAGATTGCCGGTGCCGACAAGCCGATGGAGCGGATAGAGCTTAGCCGGACAAAGGCTTTGGAACGTGTAGCAGACGATAGCTATAAGATAGACAACATCAATCGGGCAGATGGCGACGTTATAAGTTTCTATTCTCACGGCGCCGGTTTTGAGGACCTTTGCCGGGGGCCGCATGTACCGAGTACAGGCAGGGTAGGCAACTTCAAAGTGATGAGCGTGGCGGGGGCATACTGGCACGGCGATGCCAGCGAGAAGATGCTGCAGCGCGTTTACGGAACGACGTGGCGAACGAAGAAGGAACTGGATGATTATCTTGCCATGCTTGAAGAGGCAAAGAAGCGGGACCATCGGGTTTTGGGCAAGCAATTGGATTTATTCAGCTTCCACGAAGAAGGCCCTGGTTTTGCATTTTTGCATGCAAACGGCATGATAATCTGGAACGAAATCATTGATTTCTGGCGGAGCGTCCACGAAAAGTACGGCTACGTGGAGATAAAGACGCCTGTAATTTTGAACGAGGAGCTTTGGCATAAGAGCGGGCACTGGGAAAATTACAAAGAAAACATGTACTTCACGAATGTTGACGGCGTGAATTATGCCGTCAAGCCGATGAATTGTCCGGGGGGGCTTTTAGTTTACAAATCCCGTAAGCATTCTTATCGTGAGTTTCCGATGCGTGTAGCTGAACTTGGATTGGTGCACAGAAATGAGGCAAGCGGTCAGATGCACGGCTTGGTTCGCGTGCGGCAGTTCACACAGGACGACGCCCATATATTCTGCACACCCAAGCAGATTGAGAGCGAAGTGGTAGGCGTTATCGAACTGACGATGGAACTATACAAGGCGTTTGGCTTTGTTGATTATCATATAGAGCTTTCGACTAAGCCGGACAAACATATCGGTTCGGATGAGATATGGGAGATTTCCACTGATGCGTTGGCCAAGGCACTGGAACATAAAGGGATTGAGTACAAAATCAATGCGGGCGACGGGGCGTTTTATGGTCCGAAAATTGATTTTCATATAGAAGATTGCTTGAAGCGGTCCTGGCAGTTGGGGACGATTCAATTAGACTTTTCGATGCCGGAGCGATTCGAGCTGGTCTATACGGACAAGGATAATACGGAAAAGGTACCGGTGATGATACACCGAGCGATTTTGGGTTCTTTAGAACGGTTCATGGGGATTTTAATTGAGCACTATGGGGGTAATATGCCGCTGTGGCTTGCTCCGGAACAAATGCGGGTATTGCCAATCAGCGAAAAAAGCAACGATTACGCCCGGAAGCTGCATGGTCGATTGAAAGATGTGGGGCTGCGGTGCGGACTGGACGCTTCCGACGAAAAAATCGGTGCGAAGGTTGCCCGAGCACACAGCGATAAGGCCGGATATATGCTGATAGTCGGTCCGAAAGAAGCGGATTCTGAGACGGTCGGCGTCAGGAGGCGGGCAAGCAGGGATACGAAGTCATATAAAATTGATGAGTTCATCAGCAAGGTCAAGTGCGAAATTGCCGATAAAAATGTGGATTTGTCGCTTTGACAATGGTTCAATAAAAACATGGTATTGTCGGCGGTTTGTGGATGTACGTTATGGTATGAGGGCTCGAAGGTTAGGGGTTGAATTCGGAATGGTATTTTTTTGAAAGGTAAGGTGATAGGCAATCGGTAAGCAGAATTTCAGGACAAACGAGCGTATTCGCATTAGTCCAATTCGACTGATCGACGAATCAAACAACCAAGTGGGGATAATAAACACGTATGAGGCGATAAGCCGAGCGAAAGATGCGGGCATGGATCTTGTGGAGGTCTCACCGAATGCAGAACCGCCTGTCTGTAGGATAATGGACTACGGCAAATGGCTCTACGAGCAGAAACGAAAGGTCAAGCGGGGGCAAAAGAAGCAGCACGTAACAGTTTTGAAGGAGATTCGTCTTCGTCCAAAAATTGACGACCACGACCGGGACATCAAGGTAAATCACGCCAGGAAGTTCCTTGAGAAGGGTTATAAGGTTCAGTTTACGATGCTGTTCAGGGGGCGGGAAATGGTTTACGTTGACCATGGACTCGAGATAATGGAGGAGATTCTGGCGACGCTGGAAGATGTAGCCAAACTGGAGCGTGGCGCCAAACGGATGGGACGGCGTATGACGATGGTGGTAACACCGAGTAAGCAGGGCCAACCCGCTTGAAGGCCGGTTTTGGGGGGGACATAGACGCTTTACCGGCAATGATATCACTGGAGGGCGTTTTTTCGTGGGATTTTGTGCTTGACCACCACGCATGGTTGGAGTATATTCAGCGGTTCGTATTTAGCAGAAGGTGCGAAGTACGTTGTAAGTTGTTATTTAGGAACCAGTTAAGTGCCAAAACAGAAGACACATAAAGGTTTGAGCAAGCGAGTAAAGATTACGGGCGGCGGCAAAGTAAGGAGGCAGCGCTGCTGCGGGAGCCATCTTATGAGTAGTAAGAACGCCAAACGCCGGCGGCGGATAGGAAGTACGGCAATAGTGAACGGCCTGTCTGCGAAAACAACAAAAGGTCTGCTTGGCAAATAATTGAGTGGCTAAGAAGGCTTGCTTCTCGGCTTCAATCGGCTGCCGCAGCAAGCTGAAATTTACATTTCTATGAAAGGAAAGCTGATATGCCAAGAGTGAGAAAAGGCGCAGCACGGCACCAGGCAAAGAAACGAATCTTGCGAGCGGCTAAAGGTTACCAAGGCCCAGCGGGCCGGCTGTACCGCTCGGCAAAAATAGCGGTAGTCCGGGCGGCGGTTAATGCGCGGATCGGACGCAAACGCAAAAAACGGGATTTTCGTGGCTTGTGGATCATACGCCTCAGTGCGGCATGTGGCCAGCGCGATATCAGATACAGCCGGTTCATCAACGGATGCAAAAAGGCAAAGATAGGTCTGAACCGCAAAATGATGAGCGAAATCGCGATAGCGGACCCCGCTGGTTTTGATGCGATTGTCCAACAAGCTAAACAATTCATGTAGGGTACGATCCATCGCACCGGTTCTTTACAAAATTTGTTGGATAGGACTAAATATTTAGCCCCACCTGCTCTGCCTGCCCTCCGTAGCCTCGTGCGAAGGGGGGAGTTTATCGAAGGGTGTTTTACGTGGGGTTTTTGTCGGAATAACAGGTTATGCTTGAGGAATTTGAGAAAACAGGCACAGAGGCACTCAATGCTTTGAAGAAGGTTACAAACCCCGACCAATTGGAGGACTTTCGGATAAAGTACCTCAGCCGAAAAGGCCGGGTCACACAGATGCTCAGCCAGGTAGGAAAGCTGCCAGCCGGCGAGAGACGTCAGGGTGGGCAATTAGCCAACAAAATCAAAACCGAAGTTACCACCGCATTCGAGCAGCTCAAGAGCAGGTTGGCCAAAACCGCAGCAAAGGCTGAGCCTTTGATTGACGTTACACTGCCCGGTGAACCGGTTAGAGTGGGAAAAAGCCACATCATCACGCAAACATTCAGCGAACTGCTGGAAATCTTCGGCAGGATGGGTTTCAACATAGCATACGGGCCGGAGGTGGAAGATGAATGGCACAATTTTATCGCACTTAACATACCCCCCGAGCACCCGGCGCGTGACCCGATAGATAACTTTTATATCGACGACTCGACACTTCTGCGGAGTCAAACCTCTACGATTCAGATTCGCGTCATGGAAAAGACCAGGCCGCCCATTCGTGTTGTCGCACCGGGGCGGGTGTATCGGCCGGACACTGTTGATGCCACTCACATGTTTATGTTCCACCAGCTCGAGGCGCTGGTGGTTGACGAAGATGTTACGATGGTGGACCTCAAGACGACCATCGACCAGTTTATTCATGCGTTCTACGGGCCGGATATGAAGTGGCGGTTTCGGCCGAGCTTTTTCCCGTTCACCGAGCCGAGCTGCGAGGTTGACCTGTTGTGGGTCGATAAGAAGGGCAACGAGGAGTGGATGGAGGTGGCTGGCTGCGGAATGGTTGACCCGAACGTCTTCGATGCGGTGGGTATTGACAGCGAAAAGTACACCGGCTGGGCCTGGGGCTTCGGCATCGAGCGTTTGGCCATGCTAAAATACGGCATCAACGATATCCGCCTGTTCTACGAAAACGACCTGCGATTCTTAGAGCAGTTTTAAGAATAGTGCAACGTTTTAAATTAACTGCCTCTCGCCGTGCTGCGCTCGTCGCAGCAGGTCGGAGGAACTTCTTTAGTCTGCATTTCTCACCGCCGAGGTCGCAGAGACCGCAGAGATTTGTGGCTTAAAATGACTTATGTAAAATACAGCGCTTATCGCAAGTAACAGAATGTTGTAGTTGGCATTTCCCGGATGAGCCTTATATTTTTGTATCTCTGTATTCTCCGTGATCTCTGTGGCTAATACAAATTCCTATACAATTTAAATGTTAAGAAAACAAAGCCAAAACAAACCCAATTCAAAGCCAATCCCCGCGACATTGGATGATTACTCGACTAACAAGGTGGTGCGAAATCCGTCCTGTCGAAGCGCCAGGCCGGACCTGGACGGCATCGCACCCTATCCCCCAGTGGAAAAATTATTTGGCAGGGGTTGACAGGGGGAGGGGTTTGTTTTAATATAATCGGGCAGTGGTTTTGAGACTGAATTTATTGGAAACTACTGCCGGGAAGATTTTGTGGAAGTATTGGCTGTAATACCTGCTCGCTACGGGTCAAGTCGATTCGAGGCCAAAGTTCTCGCCAAAGATACCGGCAAATTCCTCGTCCAACATACGTACGAGCGGGTTCTGTGCGCCAAAAGCGTCGAAAAGGCGCTTATAGCAACCGACAGCGAGCTTGTAATGGGGGCCTGTGCGAGCTTCGGGGCCGATTGCGTTATGACCTCGGCGGCTCACCAAAGCGGGACCGACCGTATTGCCGAGGCCGTGCGTGATATCGACTGTAAAATAGTCGTGAATCTGCAGGCCGACGAGCCGGAGATTGAGGCTGCAAATATTGACTATCTGGTGCGGTTGCTGCAGGACAGCGACGCACACATGGCTACGCTGGTCGCAGATTTTACCAACAAAAAGCAGATTCACGACCCGAATATCGTCAAGGCGATAGTGGATAAAAACGGCAGTGCAATTTACTTTTCGCGGTCGCCGATACCGTACGACCGGGGCGCCGGCGGAGTCGGCGAGACAGGCAGCTATTTAAGGCATCTTGGTATATATGCCTACCGTAAAGATTTCCTGCTCAAATTTACATCGCTACCCCAGGGTGAATTAGAAAAATGCGAGAAGCTCGAGCAACTCCGGGCGATAGAGCATGGCTTCTCGATTATAACCGGCAAAGTCGAACATGCTCGGGATGGAATAGATACGCCCGAGCAATACGCCGAATTTGTCAGGAGACAGAAAGAGGGACTTAATTATTAAGGGTTATATAAGATGATAATTTCGCATTTACGCCTCAAGAATTGGCGCAATTTCACAGATGTAAATGTCCAGCTTAAAAACAGAGTTTTCTTAGTAGGGCCAAATGCCTGCGGCAAGTCAAACTTTCTCGACGCACTCAAGTTTTTGAGAGACATCTGCAAGCAAGGTGGGGGTTTGCAGAAGGCCGTACAGGACCGCGGGGGTATATCCAAGATTCGTTGCTTAGCAGCAAGACAAGAACCAGATGTAGAAATTGAAGTCCAGCTTGCAAACAATTCGGATGAGGTTCCTTCATGGAAATACGCTATTGGCATTAGACAAGAACCTCGCGGATACAGACACCCATACCTTGTCTATGAGAACATATGTGAAGGCAATCAGCAACTATTAGACCGTCCGGACGATAAAGATAAAAAGGACAAGTTACGATTGACACAGACTCATCTTGAGCAGATTACTGCAAACGAGAAGTTTCGAGCTATTTCAAGGTTCTTTGATTCCGTCTCTTATTTGCATTTGGTCCCACAGCTGGTCCGCAGTCCGGAAGCATTTGCGGGACCAGGAATCCCGGGAGACCCATTTGGTCGAAATTTCCTTGAAAGAGTAGCCAAAGCACAGCAACGGACCCGTCGGTCCCGACTTAAAACAATTGAGCAGGCTCTGGTGAAAGCGGTTCCACAATTGAAACACTTAGCCGATGTTAAAGATGAGGTGGGCATGCCCCATCTTGAGGTAGTATATGAACACTGGAGACCGATGGGGGCAAAACAACGAGAAGACCAGTTCTCCGACGGAACCCTGAGGCTAATCGCGTTAATCTGGATGTTGCTGGAAAGCGATTCTTTACTGTTACTGGAGGAACCGGAGTTGTCATTAAATGCTGCGATCATACGAAGCATACCCGCTATAATCCACCGTTTGCAGAAGAAGAGGAATCGTCAAGTGATTCTCAGCACGCACAATGCAGATTTGTTGTCGGATAAAGGTATTGATGGAAAAGAAGTTCTTCTAATGACTCCCGGAACCGAGGGTACATCTGTAAAGGAAGCCTCCTCAATTAAAGAGGTTCGCGACTTGCTTGAAGGCGGATTTACCGTAGCAGAAGCTGTTATGCCCCGCGCGGAGCCAAAGACATATCATCAGGGGTTATTATTTGATGTCTGAAATAGCGATTAACATTGTGTACGAAGATGCACTTAGCGAAGCGGTTTTGCGAAAGCTCCTCGAAATAGCAGAACAAGATTACATTGTTGGAATATCATATCCTGGGGGTGGTTTCGGCAGAATTAGGAGCAAGATTGTTGGTTTTAACAATGCTGCTAAAGGCATGCCATATTTGGTTCTGACAGATATCGATAGAACAGAATGTGCTCCAGTGCTGATAAAGGAATGGCTTCAGGTTAGCAGGCATCCTAATCTCTTGCTCCGTGTGGCAGTGAGACAAGTTGAGGCATGGATACTTGCAAACCGCACTCCTTTTTCAGAATTCATCGGGATTAATAAGAGCCTGATACCGCCCAGTGTGGATAACATACTTGATACAAAAAAATTCTTAGTCAATTTGGCAAGAAAATCCCGTCGGCGAAAAATAAGGGATGATATTGTTCCAAGGCAAGGAAGCACAGCAAGAGTCGGGCCGGACTACAATGGGCGCTTAATCTCCTTTGTCGAGAATTTATGGGAACCTAATGAAGCTAGACAGATTTCGCCGAGTCTTGATAGAACAATGCGAGTTTTAGACAGATTCCAACCGATTTTGGGTATTGAGGCGTGAGATTGGAAGTATATGGGAATAAAGGGATAACATTTAACCACCTAATAAGAACTAAGGGTTGGGATTATGGCAAAGAGTGAGGATTTGTTGGCCAGTGTCAGCGACGTTTCGACGGATACAGAATATTTTTCTCCGATACCCGAAGGATACAAAAAGGGCAAGGCCAGGTATGTCGTTGTTATGGGTACTGTGATGAGCGGACTCGGTAAGGGGATATTCTCTTCGTGTCTTGCCAAGCTGATGCAGGACAAGGGACTGAAGGTCGCGCCTATCAAACTTGAAGGTTACCTGAACATTGATTCGGGCACGCTTAATCCGTTTCGCCACGGTGAGGTCTTCGTCTTAGACGACGGTATGGAGTGCGATATGGACCTCGGCACGTATGAGAGGATGTTGGACCAGAACTTAACCAGAGCGAATTTTACGACGAGCGGGCAGATATACCGGTCTGTTCTGGACAAAGAGCGCCACGGTGATTACTTGGGTCGGGATGTTCAGATGATTCCACATGTTACAGGTGAGGTCAAGCTGAAACTGCGGCACCTGGCCATGGAAACCGATGCCGATATTGTCTTTGTCGAGTTGGGCGGTACGGTCGGTGACCTTGAAAACGCATTCTATATCGAGGCGATGCGCGAATTAGCCTATGAGGAGGGCCCGGGGAGCTGCTGTTTCGTGGGGTTGACCTATATACTGGAACCCAAAACGCTCGGAGAGCAGAAGTCCAAGGCGGCCCAGTTGGGTATCAAGCAGATAATGCAGATGGGCGTTCAGCCGGACATTATCGCCTGCAGGGCTGAGAGCCCCGTCAGCAATCAGGTCAGACAGAAAATAAGCGTGTTCAGTAATGTGCCTTTGGAGCGGGTCTTCAGTATGCACGACTCGGCGAGCGTGTATATGATACCGTCAATGTTGCGGGATTGCGGGCTGGACTTTGAAGTGCTGCGGCTTTTGAAGATTGAAGAAAGAATCAATCTGCGTTACGAGCGCAGGGCGTGGGCAAAGTGGTGCGATTTTATCGATAAGATTGGAGCCGAGGCGCACGAGGTAACGGTTGGAATAACCGGTAAATACACATCCGTACGTGACAGCTATGCGTCGATAATAAAGGCCCTTGAGCATTCGGGTATTGCGCTCGGGTGCAGAATCAATATCGAGTGGATTGAAACAACACAGGTGGCGGACGAAAATGTCGCCGCCCGTCTCTCTGGTATCGATGCTATAATCGTACCAGGCGGATTTGGGACACGGGGCACAGAGGGTAAAATTGCGTGCATAAAGTACGCAAGAGAGAACGACGTACCTTATCTGGGTCTTTGCTTCGGGTTTCAGATGGCGGTGATAGAATTTGCCCGCAATGTTTGCGGGCTTAAAGGCGCCGGCAGCGGCGAGCTGGACCCTCAATGCCCCGAGCGCGTGATAGACATACTGCCCGAGCAGAAGAAGATAGAGGGTCTTGGGGGTAATATGCGGTTGGGCGGCAGGGATGTAGAGCTTAAGCGAGGCACTTTAGCGTGGAAGCTGTTCGCCAAGGCCGACATTGTCCGAATGCGGTTCAGGCACAGATACGAAGTTGACCCTCGGTATATAGAGCGACTCGAGGCCGGTGGTCTTGTCTTTTCAGGCAAGGCGCCGAATCAGCCAATTATGCAGATTCTGGAGATTGGTTCGCATCCGTTTTTCATGGGGACCCAGTCACATCCGTGTTTTACTTCGCGTCCGCTTCGGCCCCACCCGATGTTTGTCGGTTTGGTTGCAGCGGCAATGCAAAAGCGCTACCCGAATGAAGATTTGCGAAACTGCATTGAAGCCACACGGAAGGTATGTATCTGAGGATTAATTCACGTCTCGCCGGGAAGTGCTTGGGGCAAGTGCAGATTCAAGCTCGGCGATTCTGGCTTTAAGCTGCATATTCTCAGTGACGAGCTTTTCAGTCGCCTCCCTCTACGCAATTAATATTTCAGGATCTTGTAGTAGTTCAACAAGGCAGTTAAGGAATTTAGCGGCGTAAAATTCATCGGCTATTCTACGGTCGGCTGCCAGTCCGATTGACATTGTTCTGCGAGTCGTCAGGCCCTCTTCGGAAGGGACAGCCGTGCCTTCAAGTTTTCCCACTGAAATGATACCGGCCACACCGGGTGGTTTGATGGCAAAGAAGGAGCTTACGCCGTACATACCAAGACCGCTGAAGACGATATCGTCTCCCTCGAAATCGTCAAGAGCCAGCTTGTTGGCCCGCGCCTTTTCAATAAGCGTGCTACTTTGATGGGCGATTTGCGGAAGGGATTTCCCTAAGATATTTTTTATCACCGGAACAACGAGCCCCTGTGGAGCCGCCACTGCAAAACCGATGCCAATATTATCGCTGATACGAACACCGCCACCATCTTCGGTAAAGTGCCCGGCCATCAGTGGGAATTTTTTCACCGCTTTGGCGAGCGCGCAAAAGAAAAAATCGTTTGTTGTTACTCGTAACTTTGCCGCTTTGCAATAAGACCTTCGCATGGCCGCAAGGTCGGTCATATCAGCCTTTTTTCCCAGATAGAAGCAGGGCCCCTCGCGCTTGGACTCGAGCATATATTTACCGATGAGCTTCTGAATCCTCGTTAAAGGAACCTTGTTTTCACGGAAAATATCCATTTTACATAATCATCTTTAATTAAGTTGTTTTATGGGCTTAAGTCATGTTATCACAGTATTTTAACAATAAGCCGGCTGGATGCAACGTCATTGGTGCAGATTGGATTGATTTTCTGACTTTTTTTCGACCTTTATCTTGCCTTTTTCGTAACAAAAATAGCAGGTTTACTATGACTTTATTGAAAGGGACTGGAAGTGTCGAAAAAAAGGGTATTTGCGATTTTTATGCTGGTTGTTATGGCGGTGGTTTTGAGCGCCTGTAAAGAAAAGCCCTCATCCAGCCGGGCCGCTGAAAGTGTAACAAGGACGGCTCGCCAAGCCGAACCGACAGTGGCCAAACCGGACTTGACCCCCGATGCCGTAGGTCAAGCGGCTAAGACGCTCGATTTTGCGCTGACCGACCACAACGGCAAGCAGGTGAAATTATCTGACTATGCAGGCAAAATAGTCGTCCTGGAGTGGCTCAATTACGATTGCCCGTTTGTGAAACCGCACTATGAGGCTGGGACGTTTGCAAATCTTGCCAAAAAGTATGCAGGCAAAGATGTTGTATGGCTGGCCGTCAACAGCACGGAATATGCCGACATCAAGGCCAACAAGGCCTGGGCCCAAAAGTACAAGCTGCCTTATCCGATTCTGGATGACCACTCCGGCAAGGTCGGCAGACTGTTTGGGGCAACGAATACACCGCATATCTTTATTATCGACAAAGCGGGAAAGATAGCTTACGAGGGAGCAATAGACAATGCTCCCCTTGGCAAAGTCGAAGGCGAATACGTGAACTATGTGGATAACGCCCTTGCCGAACTTACGGCAGGCAAGAGCGTTTCACTTAACAAGACCAAGCCATACGGTTGCACGGTCAAGTATGCAAATTGACCGGCAATACCCTCTGAGTGAATTGAGGGTGTTGTAATATGGTCTTGCAAACAGCAGGTGCGGGCCGGGGGGCTGTGCCTGCTGTTTTTTTGCGCTGATATTGTTATTTGAGTATTACAAACGGTTGTGTTTTCCGCTTGCAATAATTCCTTTATGAGGCTAACCTGCTTGGAGTTTCTAAAAAGATAAGCCTTTGGTTTTCCCATTATCCTCGGGATTCCCGCTGGAGTTTATCCCGCACTACGATGCGGGGCGGGAATGACAGAAGGGAACGATTCTTTTTGTTATAGGTTGTTATATTATGACGTATCTCGCGGTTCCAATATCAGCCGGCGATATTACCGCTGCCGGGGCGCAGATTGAATCGGCCAGGGCCGCTGGCGCCGAGATAATCGAGCTTCGCACCGATTATTTGAACGAACTCAACGCCGATTTAGTAAAATCACTCCTGGAACATGCAAAGCCAACAAAACTGCCGATAATAGTTACCTGCCGCGATAAGACTCAGGGTGGAGCGGGCGATTGGCCGTTGGAACTGAGGACCGAAGTTTTGTCTGCCGCTGTAAGAGCCGGTGCGGACTTTATTGACTGTGAGTATGATACCTTCCTTAAAGGCGATACGCAGGCGAAACTGACAGGGACAATCGCAGAAAACAAAAAGACTCGACTGATTCTTTCGGCCCACAACTTCGCCGGCCCTTTTGACGATTTGGGCGCGCTTTACGAAGATATAAAAATTTCCTGTCCGGAAGCTATACCCAAATTGGTCTATACAGCCCGCCACATAAACGACTGCTTCGAAGGGTTTGATTTACTGCACAACGCAGTTGGAGAAGTGATTGTGTTTTGCATGGGCGAGGCAGGCCTTATCAGCCGAATCTTAGCTAAAAAACTTGGGGGTTTTGTTACATTTGCCTGTGTGGATAATGAAAACGCCACCGCACCGGGGCAGATTACGGCTGAGCAGATGAAGAAGCTGTATCGCTGGGACCGGGTCAACGCCGAGACCGAGCTTTTCGGGGTAATCGGAAGCCCCGTCGCCCACTCGCTAAGCCCCGCGATTTTTAACGCCTGCTTTGACGAACGAGGAGTAAACGGATTGTACCTGCCGCTGCTCGTTGAAGGCGAAAAGAGCGAGTTCAACGAATTTCTGGAGAACATTATGGCCAGAAACCGGCTCGGTTTCGGCGGCTTCAGCGTAACGATTCCGCACAAGGCTCACGCCCTTGACTATGCGAACGCTGCCGGCGAATTTGTCGAGCCCCTGGCCGAGGA
>QNBT01000026.1 GCA_003644205.1 Planctomycetota bacterium
GACTTGCTGCTGGACGTTGGGTGGTACCACCTCGTAGTGGCTAAGCTCCATCGAATAACTGCCCTGCCCGCCCGTAACGCTTTTGAGCTGGCTGTTGTACCGGGCGACTTCTGCAAGAGGCACTTGGGCCTTGACGACGACCATGTTGCCGGCGAGCATATCCTGGCCGGAAATTCTGCCTCGCCGCGAGGCCAGATCGCCGGTGATGTCGCCCATGTTATCAGCAGGAATAGTGATTTCCATATTTACAATAGGCTCAAGCAGGACAGGCTTTGCTTTAGCCAGGGCATCGATAAAAGCGCCCTTCCCGGCTGCACGGAATGCCACTTCTTTGGAGTCAACCGGATGATGCTTGCCGTCATAGATGGAGACTTTGATGTCCTGCATGGGAAACCCTGCGACTGCACCGGCGGCCATTACGTCTTTGATGCCCTTTGCAACTGCCGGTTCATACTGGCTTGGAATGGAGCCGCCGAATATGTCCCAACTGAATTGCAGCGATGGGTCGGAATCGCGCTCGGCAGGCTCCACACGCAGGAACACTTCACCAAACTGGCCTGCGCCGCCGCTCTGCTTTTTATGGCGATAGTGGCCCTCGGCCTTGGCGGTAATAGTCTCCCTGTACGGTATCTTCGGGGGCTTGGTATTGACGGAGATTTTGAAGCGTTTTTCCATCTTGGAGAGCATCACCCGCAGGTGCAGGTCGCCGAGTCCGCTGATAACCAGTTCGTTGGTCTGAGAGTCGCGGGTAACTGTGAAGCATAGGTCTTCTTCACAGAGCCTGTCAAGCGCGCCGCTGAGTCTGCCTTCGTCTCCACGCGAGGAGGGTTCAAGAGCCAGTGAATACATCGGCTTCGGAACCGGCGGCATTTCAAACGCTCCGCACATTTTGCCGTCATGGACCAGATCGCCGACTTTGAGCGCTTCGACCTTGGCTAAGGTGACCATATCACCGGCCGATATCGACTCGACTTCTTCGGTTTCACCGCCCTGCATCCTCATCGGGTGGCCGGGGCGTACCGGTCTTTTGTCATCGTTGATAAGCAGACCGGTTGCAGAGGTCAGCTTGCCGCTGAATATACGAATCGAAGCGTACTTCATGTTTGAGCGTTGGTCATAGCCGACGCGAAAGACCAGCCCGGCCAAGGGACCGTTCGGGTCGGCCTTGATATCGGTTGCCTTTTCGCCGTCTTTCAATACCACCGGTTTTGCCTGTGTGGGTGAAGGAACACACTGCACAATCAAATCGAGCAGGTCGTCGATGCCGATTTGGCTGCGGGAGTCAACGAATACAATCGGTACAATTGTTCCGGCGACGAGGGCCTTGACAAAGACATCGGCTATTTTCTGTGCCGGTATCTCTTCTCCACCGAGATAGCTTTCCATCAAGGCATCGTCGGCCTCGATAATACTTTCGATAAGGTCGGTGTGGGCCTGGGCGACATCCATCACCTTTGAATCGCCGCTGTCATTGGCTACGCAATTTATAATGGAAGCCTTGTCAGCCGAGGGCAGATTTGCACAGCGACATTGCGAACCGAAAGTGTCCTGGATGTTCTTAATCAAGCTCGCGAGGTCGGTGTTTTCGGCGTCCATTTTGCTAACGACTATGATTCTTGCTTTCTTTGCGGTAGTGGCGGCTGCAAAGAGCTTGCGGGTATTTACTTCGATACCGGCTGATGCACTTATCACCACAAGCGCAGCTTCCGCCGCCGGGATCGACTGCAAAGCCGCACCTACAAAATCGGGGTAGCCCGGGGTATCTATTATGTTTATAAGCTTTCCTTTATGGTCGGCGTGCAGCAGCGCCGAATGGATTGAATGCTGACGCTGCTTTTCCTCATCGTCGAAATCGCTCACCGTTGATTTGTCCTCGATGGTTCCCGGACGGTTTATCAGGCCGGTTTTATGAAGGATGGCCTCAGCGAGTGTGGTCTTTCCGCTGCTACCGTGGCCGAGCAGGACCACATTGCGAATGTTATTTATATCTGCCACTTGTTCGAGTCTCCTGAAAATAAAGCTGTTTTTGGACTTAACGACTGAAAACACCGGATTTTACTACAATAGCCGCCCGCGGACAAGTGCAAAAGGTCGAATAAAGGTAAAATTTGCCACGCCGGTCCAGTACCGCCAATTCAGGCAAAATTCTGTTTGACGGGTTCTTTCTTGAGTTCGGCAGTGGTGCCGAGCAGCTCGAATTCGTTGATTTGTTCGGCGGCGGTGAACTGGTCTGTTACCAGTCGGATTTGCTCGCCTGTTCGCGCGTGCATCATGGCAAAGAGGTTGTACGGCCAGCCTTCAAACGTCTTGCGCTCATAGCAGTGGCTCACAATCTTGAGTTGAGCAAGCCTTTTGCCTACATGATCGACTCTGTCGGGCGGTATATGGGCACAGAACATAACATTTGTATCGAAGCCGAGCTTGTGATGGTTAAGAACGACGCTCAGCGGCCGGATTACGCCTTTATCTATCAGCGACTGTGTCGTTTCAATTGCCGCTTCAACGGTAATGGTGTCGGTAGCGAGAAAATCAAAGGGTCGAGGCGAGATTACAAGGTCTGTCTGCAACTTTGTCAGTATGTCCTTTTCAAGATTGGTGAGGTTTACAGGTTCCGGGTCAAAAGTGCCGGCGTTACAAGCATCGCCCTCGACATCGGCCAAGGCCAATGCTTCTTTGGGGAAATCGGCATCGAAGCGGACGCGGAGTTTGAAAACCTTCGTTGCGGGCATGGAGTGGAACTTGCAGCCAAGGCGGCAGGAAAGATTTGCTAACAATTTTTCTATTTGTTCGATGCTATCGTCTTGAAGAGTGAACCACAGGTTATACTTGTGGTCACGAAGATAATTGTGTGATACTCCCGGCAGGGCGTTGATTACGGCCGTGGCAGTGGTCAGGTCATTATTGGGGACGCTGGCGGTTACCAGAGCAGCCACTTTGCCCAATGCGCGATAGTTTATAGTTCCACTGAACCGGCGGATGATACCGAGGGACTTTAGTTCCTGCAATTGTTCTATGACTGTCGCTTCGTCCGAGCCTAATCGTTCGGCAATGACCGCGAACGGGGCAGGGCGCAACGGCAAAGGTTCCTGGATAATGTTGCACAGTTCTTTCTGGAATTTATTTAGTGCTATTGTCACTTTTTCCTCCGGTCGGTTTTTGCTGTGAGTGTGCAGATAGGGTCTTGCTGCATATAATCGCCGAGCATAGTATATGCCCTTGCACGGCAGCCCCGGCACACGGAAAGGTAGTTGCACGCCGAGCACGCACCCTTGTATTTAGATAAATCACGAAGGTCGTTTAAGAATTTGGAGTTCAGCCAGACATCCGCAAAATCAAAGTTGTTTTCCACAAGATTACCGGCTGATATTTCGAGGAAGCCACAGGTTTGAACATCGCCACGGGCGCTTATAAAGGCAAAATCTGTGGCCGCAAGACAGCCGGCAACCTTGTCGGCGCCGTTGATTTTCTCGTGCCGGCATATCCGCGCAAACTGAGGCCCACAAGTAACGCGCACCTCAATCTTGCTCTTTTGCTTTAGTTGGGCCAGGTCGGTCAGCAACTTTTCATAGCCATCAGGAGCAAGTATCAGGTCTTTTATCTTATCTCCTCTGCCGGTCGGAACAAGTATGAATGGATTAAAACAGTATGCGCCGAGTCCTTCAGCAAGTGCCGCAATGACACCGGCTTCTGCAATGTTCAGATTCGTGAACGTTGTATTTATCTGGAAACGTATGCCCGCGGCACGGACATTTTCGATGGCTGCCATAACGGTTTCAAACGCGCCTGCTTTTTGCCTGAACGCATCGTGTGTCTCGGCGGTTGCTCCATCCAATGAAAAGGATAGTGCCATTATGCCGGCCTGCTTCAGTCGTATCGCCGAAGTTTCGGTGATGTGATAGCCGCAGGTGGCCATTACCATCCGCAGGCCGAGCTTCCTGCCATATTCGGCAAGTTCGTATATATCAGCCCGCTCCATCGGCTCGCCGCCGGTCAAAATCATAACACACTTATTGAAGTCGGCGACTGATTTAAGGATTGCCCGGCACTGCTCTGTGCTGAGAGAATCGGATTTATCCTGTGTAGCTGCAGCACGGCAATGCCTGCACGCTAACCGACATCGCTGTGTAACCTCAAAAGCAATGATGCGGGGCTTTACAATTTGCGCCTTATCTTTATTTTCTTTCAGTGTGCTCATTTCCGCAGCATTTGGGCGGCAGTTTTTGCGTAATACGTTATTATTATGTCGGCGCCTGCTCTTTTTATAGAAAGAAGGGTCTCAAGCATAGCGCCGGCTCTGTCTAAATACCCGGCGTCGGCAGCGGCGTTGATGCACATGAATTCGCCACTGACATTATATGCGGCGATAGGTACATCGAATTGGTGCCTTGCCCGACAAATAATGTCCAGATACGGCAGGGCGGGTTTTACCATTACGATGTCCGCCCCTTCTTCTATGTCCAGCGCGATTTCACGCATCGCCTGGCGCGGGTCGCCGAAGTCCATCTGATAGGCTTTTCGGTCGCCGAATGCAGGTGCACTCTCGGCCGCGTCTCTGAAAGGGCCGTAGAACGCCGAGGCATATTTCGCTGAGTATGCCATGATGGCGACGTCAACAAAGCCCGCCGAGTCCAGCGCCTCGCGGATTGTGCCCACTCGGCCATCCATCATATCCGAAGGCGCCACAATATCAGCACCCCCGCGGGCGTGCGCAACAGCCATCTTGGCTAATAACTCGCACGTAGCATCGTTGTCAACCTTGCCGTCCTTGATGACGCCGCAGTGGCCGTGGTCGGTATATGCACAAAGACAGACGTCAGTGATTACCACAAGATCTGGGGCGGCCTGTTTGATTTGCTTTATGGCTTGAGCCACCGCCGAATCACTGCTCCATGCCTCCGAGCCGGTCGGGTCTTTGCTTTCGGGCAAACCAAATAATAGTACCGCCGGTATCTGCAAAGAAGCAACCTGGGCGGCTTCTGCTCCAATGAGGTCCGCAGAAAAGTGAAAACAGTCCGTCATTGATTCTATAGGCCGTTTCACACCGGACCCGGGACACACAAAAAGCGGATAAACAAAATCGTCCACGCTCAGCCGAGTCCCGCTTACCAGACGACGCATCGCCTCACTTTGACGAAGCCTTCTCAACCGTGTCTTTGGAAAAGCCATATCTATTCTCCAGTCAGTCTGCAATTTCAGATTCTTTGTCCGACTCCTTTATGAGTGCATCTGTCAGGCCGTCGATTGTATGGGTCCGGGCCTGTGTTGTTACATTTACGCCGAGCTTTTTGAGCTGTTCGGTCGTTACAGGCCCAATGGAAGCGACCTTTACTCCGCGTGTGCTTATCAAGTCAGGCCGGATTTGGGTGAAAAATGCCTTTACTGTCGATGGACTGGTAAAGGTCAGCCAGTCGATTTTACCTGCCTTGATTTGCTCAATTAGTCCTGTCGGCTCGCCTTTGCGAGGTTCGACTGTATAAACGCCGACATCGGCAACAATGGCGCCCGACTTCGTAAGGGCATCAGCAAGGTTTTTCGGCGCCGCCGCGGAGCGAAGCAGGGCAATTTTTTTATTCTCGACGCTTGTATGCCTGGCCAACTGCTCTGCGAGCTGGTCACTTGTATAAACTGTGGGAAGAAAATCGGCCTTTATCCCGAATTGTGCAAGACAAGCGGTGGTTTCACTACCTATACAGGCAACTTTAGCCTGTGCGAACGAACGTGCGTCCTTGCCCAGCGTATCAAGCGCTTCAAATGTCGCCCTGACTCCGTTTGCGCTGGTAAAGATTATCCAGTCGAAACCGTCCATGTTCTGCAAGACCGTTTGCACTTCCTCGTCGCCGGTAAGGTCTTTTATTTCAATCGAGTCGAATTGTATCGGATTGCCGCCGTGGGCCAGGATATTCTCGGCAAAGACGGCGTTACCACGTATGTCCCTGGTGGTTACGATGTTTTGGCCGAAAAGCGGCTGATTCATAAACCAGTTAAATCGCGCATCGCTTTCGGCAGCCTGGCCGATTATAATCATTGCGGGGGCCTTGACCTGCTGGGAGTCGCATTCTGCGGCGATTCGATTTAGCGGGGCCTTAACAATTCGCTGTGTCGGCAAAGTGGCATTTGCAATAACCGCTGTCGGAGTATCGGCCGCTTTGCCGTTTTCTACAAGCTTTGCAGCTATTTCGCCCAGACCTTCAACGCCCATGTAGAAGACGATTGATCCGGCAAATTTCGCCAACAGCTCAAAATCTATGTTGCTTTCTTCCTTTCCCGCGGCTTCATGGCCGGTAACAAACATTACCTGCGAGTTATAATCTCTGTCAGTTAAAAATATGCCACAGTACGCGGCGGCGGCTAAAGCAGCAGTTACGCCGGGGATGATTTCAAAATCGATACCGGCGTCGGCACATTGTTTGGCTTCTTCCGGAGCTCTGCCGAACATGCCGGGGTCGCCGCCTTTAAGGCGCACAACGGTCTTGCCCCGGCGGGCCTTTTCTATAATTAGTTCATTAACTGTTTGCTGATTGGCAGGATTTGGCCCGGTGCGTTTGCGAACGGAAATTAATTCTGCGGCAGGGGGGGCATATCTTAGAAGAGCGGGATTGACCAGCCCGTCATAAATAACGCAGTCGGCAGCCTTTATTAACTCGACCGCGCGAAGCGTAATCAGACGGCTGTCGCCGGGGCCGGCCCCAACAAGATATACCTTTCCGTATTTCACTTCTACTCCAGACTCTCTAAAAGCTGAGCCGCTCCATCCTTGATAAGCTCGTTCGCAAGTTTGTCTGCTAAACGGTTGGATTCGGCGACAGGGCCTCTGATTTGGCTGTGCAGAAAGACCTTTCCCTCAATATCCGCGACAAAGGCTGTAATCATAATATCAGAACCCGTAATTTTTGCAAACACACCCACAGGCGCATGACAGCCGGGGTGCAATCTGGTCAACACCCTTCTTTCCGCCGATACTACAAGTCGGGTAGGGGCGTGGTCGATGGAAGAAACAATTTTTATGGTCTCCGGATTGTCGGCTCTTGTTTGCACAGCCAAAGCCCCCTGCGCAGGTGCGGGGATAAACTCGAGCGGGTCGAAAGAAAATGCGATTTTATCAGCCAATCCGAACCGTTCTAATCCCGCCCTTGCGAGAATAACGGCATCAGCTTGTCCCGATTCGCCCTTTGAAATTCGCGTCTCAACATTCCCGCGGATAGCGGTTGTCTCAAGGTCGCTCCTTAAATGCTTTACCAGGGCGATTCGACGAAAACTCGATGTCCCGATTTTCGCCCCCGGCCCAAAATCATCAAGTGAACGCACCGGCTGGGCCGAAACAACACAATCCTGCGGGAAAAATCTTTCACAAACCGCTGCAATCGTCAGCCCCTCGGTTTGCTCGGTGGGCATATCCTTGAAGCTGTGGACGGCTATATCCGCCTCGCCGGCAAGAAGGGCTTCCTCGACCTGCTTGGTGAAAAAGCCGAAACCGCTTAACTGCCAAAGTGCAGTCTTCGTTTCCTTGTCGCCCCTCGTGGTTATGCGCTTGATCTCGAAGTTGACATCCGGATAAACCTTTTTCAGGGCCTCGATGACAATACCCGTCTGAGCAAGGGCCAGGCGCGAACCACGAGTGGCAACAAAAAAGGTCCTCATAAGCCGTCCCTCTTGTATAGGAGGCGAGTTGACGTCCCTTGCTCTACCTGCAAATTACAATATGCTATATCTTGATAGGCCAACTTCATCGACTAAGTTTATCCTAAAACCGATGACAAATCAACCTCGTCACCCCGGCCGAGCTTGCCCTGAGCGCAGCCGAATGGGAGCCGGGGGTCCAGGTCATTTCGACCGGAACCCTGTACCAGATGGTACAGGGCGTAGTGGAGAAATCTATTTAATAAGTCCCGCGAAGCGGCTCATCAATTTTGCATGACATACAATCACTGACAGGCCCCTTGTTTTCCTGGCAGTCCTTAGTTAAAGTACCCTTGAAGGGCAAAAGATGACTGAACAGGACGATACAAAAAAGCCGGGCCGAATAAAAGCTTTTTCAGATGGGTCTTTGTCGCGGTTAAGTGGTTCTTTGCCTTTGTCCTTGCGCTCTTGATGATTACAGGTTTTGGACGGACACAAGTGATTGGGTCAAAATAGGAAAGAAAGGATGTAAGAAATGAAGATTAAGATAGTACGAACCTTAGTTTTTTTATTACTTATTTGCATGGCTTTTGTAACATTAATAGAGGTTTTTGACATAGGAGGGCGTGAGAAAAGAAAAACTTCTACAAAAGTATATTTCTAAAAGGAATGGAAATGGTTCTGAACATGATACTTTAAATGGTAAAGTTAACTGGTACTACAATAAAAATAAAGGAGAAGTAAGGATTAATCTGACTAAACCACTTAAATACTATTTCAAACTTTACTATAAGTCTGACAGAGACGAAATACCTTCTGGTTGGTAGTGTTAAACCATTGAAGTCATTACCACTATTGAAGGATAGCGAATTAAGAGTTGTTTCTCAATTGCCGCTTTCAGTTTTTTGGCTCGATTGGCGTTGTCTTTCCTGGAGTCTTTCGAGGCCCTTACGTATGTCAGGGTGGTTCGGATTGACCTTAAAGGAGGCTCGGTAATGTTTGAGGGCTTCGTCGTATTTGCCGAGGTTTTCTAACAAAATCCCTAAATTGCCGTGGACCTGCCAGGCGTTTTTATCAAACTCGAGAGCCTTGTAATACTGTTTGACGGCCTCGTCTGTTCGGCCGACGTTTTTTAGGGCGTTTGCGTAGTTATTGTGTAACTGACAGCTTCCGCGGGCTTTTTGTAAAAAATTCTCACAATAGAAAATCGCCTCCTCCGGTCTTCCCTCATCAACAAGTCCCGCCGCCAGATTGACAACTGCGTCTGTGTACATCGGAAATATTTTGACCGCGGCCTTGAAGTGCTCCAGGGCCTCGGCTGTTTTGCCCTGGTTCCTGAGCACGACGCCGAGATTGTTGTGGGCCACATGATTGTTGGCGGTAACTTTCAGTGCATGTTCGTAAAGGGCGATATTATTGTGCCAGTAGCCGGCCTGAATCCATGTGCATACAGCTAAGGCTGCAAGAATAACCACAGCCGATACTGCTGCCGCAACTTTCCGGTAAGAACTATTTCCTATAATGTCAGCCGCGCCCCATGCAATCACAATGAAGATACCAATCAGCGGCACGTAAGTATATCGGTCTGCATGGCTTTGAAGGCCCACCTGGACAAGTCCGATTACCGGAACTAACGTGCCCAGATACCACAACCACCCCACCAAGGTGTAACCTCGCTTGCGGCCCCACCAAATCATCAGGACCGTGACCGCAAGCAGCAAAAGACCGGCTCCTGCCGCCTGCCAGAGGGGCCATGTCTTTGTGTACGGATAAAAAGCCGCCAAACGTGCGGGCCATACCATTTTGTAAAGGTAAACAACATAAGAAACCATCGCATTGCTTACCCTGTTTTCTATCCTCAGTGCGTGCGCAGGAACTCGTATGCCTTGTTGTACCCACAGTGTTACAATGCATGAGGCCGCCGAAAGTGCAAATAGCGGCACCTTTTCAGCCACTAATCGCACGAAGGTTTGCTTCTGTGCCTTATTGTCTTTTACCCGTCTTTTATGTTTGCCCCCCGCAGCCTTGGATGCCGGGATAAGTTCAAACCGTCGCAGGGGCCAGTAATCCAGGAGCAGTAGCGCAAAAGGAAGCGTAACCACCATAGGCTTAGCCATCAGACCCAAGGCGAACAGTATCAAAACCGGCGCATATCTTGATAAGGCCGGGCGTCGGGCGTACGGAACATACACTAACATCGTCAACAGCCAGAAGAATGTGCTCAAGACATCCTTGCGCTCGGCGACCCACGCCACCGATTCGGCATGCAGAGGATGCAGTGCAAACAATGCGCTTGCAAAGGCGGCCGGCCAAAGAGAGCCGGTTGCAAGTTTCAGGAAATAAAAGAGCAGGAGCGTATTGGTGACGTGAAAGAGCAAATTTGTTGTATGGCAGGAGCCGGCCCATTCGTCGGAGAACTCGCAGTCCAACATGAGCGACAGCCACGTCAGCGGATGCCAGTTATGGGCATGTTTCGTTGTAAACGCCCATTTGACGCCTTCGAAGGTCAGGCCGTTTTGGACGTATGCGTTTTCTGTAACATATTTCGGGTCGTCGAAGAAAACAAACTCGTGGTCTCGAACCTGCCAATAAACGACCAGCGTCGCCGCGACGATTACACCGGCTACGACAAACTGCAGACACCGTGGTTTTTGAGTTGCAGAGACCGAAACGCCCATTCATACACTCCCGGACGCAAAATTTTAACGCCGTGTAGGGTTTTTTCGGTTGCATAGAATCTATGGTGCGATACATCACACCCTACTTGATTTATATTTACATTATTTATATTTAGCCCCGTTAGTCCTGAGTTTGTCGAAGGACGTTTTACGCGGGGATGGGGTCAACAAATTCAAATTTGACAAAATAACCGGCAATAGTCAATTAAAAAAGCCCCATCCGCCGAATGACGGACAGGGCTTTCGTGCCTCCTTTTTTCCTCTGTATGCCCGGCACATCACTGTCGCCAGGCTGCTTTTCGGACCATAAGTGGCGGCATCTGCTGTGGGCTGACGTTGCTCATATTACGCCGGACACAACTGCTGCTGCTCGGATACCACTTGAGGTTGTATTCTTTTACCTTCCAGCGGTGCTCGTATTGGGTTCGTTTTATGAGCCGGTCTAATAAATTCATCCTTCACACCGGTATGCAAAATCTTTAGATAATTTTGGCAACCACTGTCTTATCGACCCGTTGGGGGCGTCACTTAACCACCATCAGCCGAGCGGATTTGAAGGTTCGAATACTGCTTATTATCAATCTGTTTGGAGTGTATTTTTCCGATATTCTTCTTTTATTTCAACCGGAAGGCCTTTACAATATGTCAAATCGATTACATATACAGAGGTCCCCAATGGATGCGATAAATCGCCAGAGCCGAACAAGCGTACATTTCAGTATAAACTATGCTATCGCAAGCGGGTGGGCGTCCGACAAGGCTGTAAACGTTGACTTTCAAAAGGCGCTCCTGGGCAACGGGCTGGAGTTTTCACAGACAAACACGACCCCGAGGAGCTTTACCCTGAGCCGTACTCAGCCTTCGCACTTGCAGGTAAAACTCGAATCGCCCGCCCCGCAGGTCTCGGGCATACACATAGTATCAGCACCACCTGCCTACGACCTCGAGATGTTTATTCATGAAGCCTCCGCCGCGACAGATGCCTATCAGCAGACTTATCGCACCGGCCAGTACCAGGTTATTCGCTGCGCCGCCAAGATTCAGCACCTGTACAGCTCCCAGGCACATGCGTTTAAGTATCTCTGGGAGACGCGATTAGGCCAGTCACCCGAGGATTTTCGCTGCCTCGGGCCAAGGCCGGTAGCAGGAGGCGGACTCAGATTCGTAATGCCTCCGCACGAAACCGCCGGACAAGAACCCTGCTCCATTGAACTGCGAATCGAATCTTTGTTCCGCGAGCCGAGAAAGCTGCTGGTCGAAACGGGCTTTGTCTGGCCGAAACCGTTTCTTCTGCCCCAGGGCGAAAAATTCGACCCTGCCGGCCGTCTCACCACACTTGAGCAATACGCCACAAACGAGGTTTGGGAATTCCTTACACAGGCCAAAGACGGTTGATAGTCTCTATGCTCAATTGCCGACAAGGCCCTTTTCGCATCGCATTTGGCGATTATAATGGTCGTTATTATGAAAATTCTGATATATGGTGCAGGTTCGGTCGGTCTGGGTATTGCGAGCTGTCTGCTCAAGAGCGGTGCTGAGGTTGATATTATCGCAAGGCAGGAAACCGTGGATAGCCAGCGTCAAAACGGCTTGGTGCGAACAGGCATTTTCGGCGATTACCATGCACCTGCATCGGCGTTTAACTGTTATACATCACTAAGTGAAATTGAAAGTCAGCCGTACGATACGACATGCACTGCCAAGCTCACGCTTGACAGTGGCACCCGATATATACTTGTATGTACGAAATTTTTCGACTCTCTCGGTGCTGCACAGGACCTTTGCCGGCACAGCCGGTTAATTGAAGAGGCGACAAAAATCGTGCTCTTTCAGAATGGATGGGGCAACGCCGAGAAATTCACGTCTTTTTTCAGCAGCGACCGAATTTACAATGCTCGCGTGATTACAGGTTTTGTCCGCCCCAGGCCAAATGTTGTTGATATAACCGTACATGCCGATTCTATCCACATCGGCTCTTTGTTCGGCGGCGATTTGTCGTTTATACATAAATTATGTGAACTTATAAGCACCGGCGGCATCGGCTGCGAACCAACCGGAAACATAGAAAAGGACCTTTGGGCCAAGATGCTTTACAACTGCGCGCTGAACCCTCTTGGTGCGATTCTTGACGTTCCATACGGCCGATTGGCCGAGAGCGAATCTACCCGGATGATAATGGACGGCATTATAAAGGAGGTCTTCGCCGTTTTAGCTGCTGTGGGCTACAGCACACACTGGAAGACACCAGCCGATTTTATCGAAGTCTTCTACGACAAACTTGTCCCCGACACCGCCGAACACAAATCATCGACCCTTCAGGATATCCTCGCAAAAAAACCGCCCGAAATCGACGCCTTAAATGGTGCCGTCATCGAACTTGCCAACCGGCATGAAATTGCCGTCCCCTATAATCTGGCCGTCTATAATATGGTCAAATTCATCGAGGCCAAAGCCTCCTAAAGGCGTATCTTTTTGACAGTGTTGCAGGAAGACCTTGAAGCTGAAACGAAAACAAGATACAATCTAACACTACAACCCTGTGTGTGGCACCCTTTTACTTGTAAAAGGGTGAGGATTCGGCACCCTTTTCTGTGAAAAGGGCGTCAACCCTGTTCCATTAGTATTATAAAGGTCAATAGGATTTAACGTAAAAGGTGAACAACTTGCAGGTTTTACACTTTGCGGGTAGTTACTTCCCCGTGCCTGGTGGTACTACGACGCGCATCTGTAATATGCTGGCCGATCCGCAGAATCAGCATCTTCTGGTTGTCCCGTATCCGCGGCGCTCTCAGTACTCCACAGATTCACCCCTTGCTGATGAGGGGCATGGTCACATTCGTATCCGCCGAGTTAGTTTGCCGGCTCCGGCCCGATGCGCCGAAAGTATTCCATTCTTCGGAAATTACCTTCGGGCGGGACAGTTTGTACGTAGTGTAGGCAGAGAAAATTTCGATATACTTCATGGGCATAATCCCCGCGCTTGTGCAATGGCCAGTCTCAAGTTCAAACTCAAAACAGGCTTGCCAATGGTCTATGAAGCTCACGGCATCATGCAGGACCAGTGCAATCTTCCAAAAACTCTTGACGTTTTCGAGCCGATTAAACGTGCCGGCACCCGACTTGGACGCTGCGCAGGGGCACGTCTGGAGAGACGTGTACTCCAGGCCGCTGACCATATAATAGTCCAAACGGAGGGCGCTCGGAAGCGGTTGAGCCGGTTGTATCCGATTGAAAACAAACCTGTCGATGTTATTCCCAATGGTGTTGACGTCGAGAGGTTCGACTCGTCGGCCTGGTGCGATCAGCGTCGTTCCTTGCGTCGCCAATTCGGTTGGGATGAGCATATAGTCTGCCTGTACGCCGGCTACCTGGACAAGGTTAATGGCGTAGGTTTTTTGCTTGAAGCGCTGGGGAAATTAGGCGATGAAATGAGGGGACGGCTTAAATTTGTTCTGTTGGGACGGGGGCCGCTCCGGGACAAGATCCAAAAGGTGGCTAAAGAGCGCCCCGACCTCATTGAATATGCAGGGGTGGTTGAATATGCCCAGATGCCCGCCTACTATGCCGCCGGTGATGTGTTCATAATCCCTCGACTTCCCACGCCACAGGCCGAAATGTTGCTGCCTATGAAGCTACTTGAAGCGATGGCTATGGAGAAGGTCCTGCTGGTGAGTAATGTCTCCGCTATGGCTGAGGTCATTACCGATAGTGTTAATGGATTCGTTTTCGAAAAGGCCGACGTCGAAGATTTCTTAAGAAAAATCCGGTTTGTTGCAGCCGCCTGTGAGCATTTTCAGGAAATCGGCTCCTGTGCCCGACAGTATGTCC
>QNBT01000027.1 GCA_003644205.1 Planctomycetota bacterium
TAGATGCGATAAAGACCACGAAACATGTTGTGATAGAAAATTCCACAATTGTCATTCGAAATTTCTCTTTCAATGCTGTTTAGCCATTTTCAGGGCCTCTTTGGCCGGGACGCGGCAGGCCTTGCCATTACGGTTTATAATGACATACTGGCCAAGCAATGCTTTTCGCTGTAATTCTTTCCGCACCGCTTTTCTAAGACATTTGCCGGCTTCTGTCGCCATTTTACTCATTCGCTTTGTTTTCATTCGATTGCCCCAGAATTATCTCATATATATTTTGGTTAAAAATGCGTCGGACTTTGCCATCCTGCTCGAAAACAGGAACAAACCTGGGCTCTGAGTTATCGTAGCAAATTACTTTATCGCAAAGAGGAATGTAAATTTTTATAAAATTATGCATTACACGAGGATAGCGTCGGTAAATTGCATCATCGGGTATGTCATGTCCGCCGTGCTCAACGCGCTCGCGAATCCGTTTCTTTGAAAAAGCCGCGCTGGGTATCCACAGGAAAAACATGACCAGTTGCCAGTCGCCCTGTCTGAGTTTTTTCAGCAAACTGATTTGACTGCGGCCTGCGAGTGTCGTCTCAAAAGCAAAGTCCTCCCGTTTTTTTATATTCGCATATATTTCCCGAAGAAAAAGACGACCAGCCTCATATTGGGCCGATAACGAGTCAAAAGGCGAGAGACCATAAGCAATAAGGTCGGCATTGACAAAGTTGTGGCAACCGGCTATTTGCGGCAGGTAGCTTAGTGCAAATGTAGTCTTTCCTGCACCGTTTGGGCCTGCAATGATAAAACAGATTGGTTTTTGTTTTTTTCTCATCGGGTATAATTATCCAAAGGTTCTCAGTTTTTCAAAGGTTTTTTTGAAAACTACAAACCGAAACAGATAAATAGCAACAACCGGTTATGAGTGAAATGGATTCTGAAATTTAGTGAAATCAGTCGGCCCGGCGGCTATAATGGGTCAAAAATTCAGTAAGGAGACGTCTGATGGCAGAGGAACTTATCGGGATAATAGGCGGAACGGGCCTGGGCGATGAGCTGGGCGGACTGATTACGGGCGCAAAGAAAGAAGATGTGCGTACCCCCTTCGGCAAACCCAGCAGCCCGATTCTTGTAGGTAACATGGGAGAGAGAAGAATCGCATTTATTAATCGCCACGGGCCGGGACATGTTCTTGGGCCGGGTGAGGTGCCCTACACAGCCAACATCTTTGCTTTGAAGAAATTGGGCGCGAGATGCTTAATAGCGAGCGGGGCGGTCGGCTCGCTTAAAGAGGAAATAGCGCCGAGGGATTTAGTGGTGGCGGACCAGTTCATCGACAAGACCTTTCGCCGACAAGGCACTTTCTTTACAGACTTCGGGGCGGTGCACTGCGAATTGGCTCAGCCCACCTGCGAGCGACTCAGAAAAACTATTTTGGCCTCGTCTGATGCTGTGAGCGCAAGAGTCCACGCCGGAGGCACTTATGTCTGCATGGAAGGGCCGCAGTTTTCCACCCGTGCCGAATCGCTGATGCACAGGACGTGGGGCGGCGACCTTATCGGCATGACCGCCATGCCCGAGGCCAAGTTGGCTCGCCAGGCCCAGATGTGCTACGCCCTTATCGCGCTGGTGAGCGATTATGACTGCTGGCGAGAGCATGACCCGAATGTGAAAAAGCAGGACCTGCTTGAGGAAATCATCGCTAACCTTCAAGCCGCCACGCAAAACGCGGTTGAGCTTATAAAGGCCGTCCTGCAGTCTGGTGAAACCTTGTGCTCTGATGACTGCCCATGCCGAAAGAGCCTGGAATTAGCTGTCTGGACAAAACCCGAAAAACTCGACCCCGCAAAAAGAAAAAGCCTCGATGTATTGTTTGAATAAATGAATTTGGTATAGAATACCGGTGCGCATCGACCACGGCATTTCAGATGCTAAATTTCTGCAATGGGTTGCACCCTTTTCACAGAAAAGGGTGCCACGCTGCTCTTATTGGATAGACCTGCGGTAAAACCGCAGGCTCAATATTTGGTCGGCGGGCCGGGTGAGAGGCGTTGTGCCAAGGTGTTTTGTCATTTCTTGTAGGCTTCTTTCGGGTCGTAAACCTTTTCAGCTATGAATTCGAGGTGTTTGTCGCTGTCTTTTTTCAGCGCGCGGTAGAAGCATGACTGGTAGCCGACGTGGCACTGGCCGGCGCTGACGCGGACCTTCAATATCAGGCAATCCTGGTCGCAATCGACTAAAATTCGCTCGACTTTCTGGACGTGTCCGCTTTGCTCGCCCTTTTTCCAGAGTTTCTGCCGGGTTCTGCTGAAATAGACCGCCCGGCCGGTCTTAATAGTCTCGGCCAGGGCCTCGGCGTTCATCTGGGCCTTCATCAGTATCTGGCCGGTTTCGGCGTCCTGGGCTATGGCGGTTATGAGGCCGTTGGCGTCGAATTTTGGGGTGAATTCGAGGCCTTGTTCGATATTTCCGTTTGCAGCCATTATTGTTGTTCCCCTATCGTTAAATTCCGGATTCCGCATCCCTTCAACCTTGTTCCCCCCTTCGCACAAGGCTACGGAGGGCAGACAAGCGCGGAATGACAGGCGTCTTGCCATACAGTGTTTTAACTGCTATGATGCCTGAAAACAAGTATTTTTGAGGAATCTTGATTTGTCACAAGACAGTGAAAAAAGAAAAAAACGTCATATCTTAAATTTTCTGCGCATCTTTGTGGCCGGCGGTGCCCTGTTTCTGGCATTTAGAAATCAGAATATGGCAGAGTTGGGCGGGCAGTTGCTTCAGCTTAATCCGTTGATTTTAGCGGTTGCGGTCGGGCTTTTTCTGTTTGCACAGTTAGTATTCGTAATTCGGTGGCGGCTGCTGTTACGGGTGCTGTCAATTCATATCAGCTTGTGGGTGGGCTTGAAACTGCATTTTCTTGGTTGGTTTTACAATAACGCGCTTCCAAGTTCGGTAGGAGGTGATCTTCTTCGGGCGTGGTATGTTACACACCATTGCGAACGGAATAAACGAGCAGAAGCGGCATTAAGTGTATTTTTTGACAGGGTTATCGGGTTGACAGGTACGATTTTGATGGCGTCCGTTTGCTACTGGCTTATTCCGGTTGAGGAACAATCCACTGTCGGAGCAAACAAAGTGAGTGAACAAACAGGGATATTTAACGGTATAGCAGATTCCTGGTTGGTCTTAGTTGCGCTGGCTGCTGGAATTGTAGCGGTTTTTTGTGTTGTCGGAGCCAATAAGAAAGGGAGGGTGTTGCTGGTTGGGTTGTGGGGTCGGTTTTGCGGAATAGCAGTAAAAGGTATATCAGCGGTGAAATTATTCGGAAAAAAGCCGGTTACGATTATCTGTACACTCGGATTGACAGTTTTTCTGCAGGGGATAAGTATAGTGGGTTTCTGGCTTTTGGGGCGGAATCTGGGGATAGAAGCGCCAATCAAGTACTATTTTGTCTTTTTCCCTGTTTCCTGGCTTATCGGGACAATTCCTATAAGTATTGGCGGATTAGGTATTATAGAAGGGACTGTCAAGCTTTGTTTGAGGCAGTAGGTGTTTCTAAGGCAAATGCATCGGCGATAGCGGTCTGTCAACGACTTGTGTGGTGGGCCAGTTCATTGCCTGGGGTTTTTATTCATCTGTCGGGTGCTCATTTGCCTACCGAAAAAGCAGATTTTTTTGTTGACTCGAAGAAGAATTTAGATTAAACTGCAAAGTTCATTACTGGTTGGTTTTATTTTGGAAAATATCACGTAAATACGTGATTGTTACAATATTCAACAACAATACGCAAAGGAGTGTGGTTTAGGTTATGCAGGGTGTTAAGAACTTCAGGACCTATTTTTTCAGGGGGCTGGCGGCTCTGCTGCCCACAATTCTGACAATCTGGATTTTCGTCCAGTGTTACTCGTTCCTCAAAAATAATATCAGCAACCACATAAATCGTGGTGTGGTCAATCTTCTTGTGGCGACGATTGACTGGTACCCGCCAATTAATCCAGACCAGAAGATCGAATATGCCAAATCGCTGGAGCCGGAACTCCGGGCTGCTCCAGATGCCCTTAAAGACAGAATAGACGACGAAGATATAATACTCGGAACACGGCTGGCGGTGGCGTCAGAATACTGGGTTACCGGTCCGGGGCAAATTGCAGGATTCATATTGGCTTTACTTGGTGTTGTTTTTATAGGGGCATTTCTTGCGAGCGTGGCGGGAAAGACGCTCTGGCGAATGTTCGAAAAGGCTCTAATGAATATTCCGGTGGTCAAGAAGGTATATCCATACATAAAGCAAATTACGGACTTTATGCTAACACGCAAGTCCCTGTCGTTCAGTAAGGTTGTGGCTATACAGTACCCGCGCAAGGGCGTGTGGTCGGTTGCGATGGTAACGGGGACCGGGCTAAAAAAAGTGGTTGGCTCTGTTGAGAAGGATTTCTTGACGGTTTTCGTGCCCACGTCACCGACGCCATTTACGGGTTACGTGATAATGACTCCAAAAGACGAGACTATGGAACTGGATATGACGATTGAGGAGGCGTTGCGATTTACGATAAGCGGTGGGGTAATTACTCCAGCGGAGCAAAAAGCCTTTGAGGAGATGGCGAACAAAGATGAAGTTGACGGCGTATAAACGGTGCTAATTACCATGTTTATGTAAAGGAAGGAGACTAAAGATGCTTTTCACTATTACCGGCAAACACATCGAAGTTACCCAGGCAATCAAAGACCATGCACGAGATAAAACGAAGAAACTGCCGAGGTACTATAACAGCATAAACCAGATTGAAGTGATAATAAACGGCAGTGAAGGCGGCAAGCCGAGCGTCGAAATCATAGCAAGGGGCGAGCACAGCAATGTCTTTGTGGCTAAGGAAACCGGCGAAGATACTTATGCCTGCATCGACCTGGCGGCCCGCAAGCTTGAGAGGCAACTTAGAAGGAAGAAGGAAAAACAGCGGAACCATAAACATATAAGCGGCATGGTGGAAAAGGAAGTAACTGTTGGTGAGTCCGACGAAGACGAAGAATTTCTGTAAAACGGTCTTTGCCGGCCGGATCTATTGTTTGGCTTCAATGTATTCTGCCGGGTCCGTTGGATTTTGGGAGTAAGTATGAAACTGTCGGATTTTGTCTGCTTTGATGCAGTTAAACCCCAATTGGATGCATCCGATCGCGATGGTGCAATCTCCGAACTTGTAGAAGCGTTAGCCGCCGCGGGAAAAATTCCATCAAAAAGCACAAACAAAATCACCAAGGCCGTGATAAAAAGGGAAAATGAGGCGAGCACAGGTATAGGTAAAGGTGTGGCTGTGCCTCATGTCAAGCACGCCGCCATCAAGCAGGTTGTTGCCACGGTAGGATGCAGTAGCAAGGGCATTGATTTCAACTCTCTCGATAAGCAGCCTGTTTACTCGGTGATCCTTCTTCTGAGTCCTGCTGATAATACCGACGTGCACCTGCGGGCGATGGAGAATGTCTTCAGGAATATTCAAAAGGATGATTTCCGGAGTTTTTTGCGGCAGGCCCGGACGCTCAAACAGATTCAAGAGACCATATTTGACACTGACGAGCCGGAAGGTTAGCCTATTCGAAGGAGTTCGGTGCTGCTTTATTGATAACAGGCCGAAAGCAAGTTGTCGGCGATTAGGATTTGTATTATTGGAGAAATGTTAGTATTGGCCGAGCCGGTTTACGAGATAGAAATTGAGATAAGGAATGCTGACGGCCTTCATATGCGGCCTGCGATGCAGTTCGTTGATTTGGCCAGCACGTTCGCGTGTGATATTAAGGTCAGCAATGACGATACTTGCGTGGACGGTAAAAGCATTATGCAGATGACCATGTTGGCGGCCACTCATGGAACGAAGCTGAAGGTAAAGGCGCGGGGCTCTGATGCGCAAGAGGCTATCAAGGCGCTGCAGGAGCTTGTTGAGGAAAAATTGTTTAATGAGTCGGCTACCGCCGGTAGTAGCGGTCAGAACGGATAGAAATTAGGGATGGAAATACGAAAAGGTATTGCCGTTTCGCCGGGCATTGCCATTGCCAGGCCGATGGTTATCGATTCGAAGGACTATCGGATACCCAGGAGGTCTATCCTGCCTTCCCAGCGGGCCGAAGAGGTCAAGCGTGTGCGCAAAGCCTTTGCCGGTGCTATTGCCGAATTGACCGCGCTCGAAGCCGCACAGGGCATCGAGGAAGGCAAGATAAAGGACATTTTCGCAGTGCATTTGAGATTCCTCCGTGACAAGAGCCTAAGGAAAAGGATCACCGATTTTGTCCAGGGTGAATGGACCACCGCTGAATATGCGGTTTCAGCGACATTGCGGGAAATCGCGTCTCATTTTGCCGGCAAGGATGACCCGTATATCCGCGAGCGAGCGACCGATTTTTACGATATGGAAAAACGCCTGCTCACTCAACTGTTGGGCAAGGTACGTGAAGACGTTGAACATCTGACAAAGGAAGTGGTGATTGTGGCCCACGACTTGACTCCGACTCAAACAGCCGGCTTCAATAAAACATTCGTAAAGGGGATAGCCACCGAAGCCGGTGGAAGAACAAGCCATACTGCGATTGTTGCAAGGTCTCTTGGGATCCCGGCGGTAGTTGCTCTTGAAGAGATTGCAGCGAGTATCACCACCGAAAGCACGGTCATCATCGACGGCAACCGTGGTGTGGTTGTCATAGACCCTGATGAGGAGACCATCAATGAATATCAGCGCTATGTGAGCGAGTTGTCACAATTTGAGCACCGACTTTATAAAATCAAAGACGAGCCTGCTGTTACAAGAGATGGTATTACCGTATCACTTCTGGGCAATATCGAGTTCCAGGACGAGGCCGAGCTGGTCAAAGAAAGTGGTGGGGAAGGGATAGGTCTCTATCGGACGGAGTTCTTATATCTTTACGGAGACAGTGAGCCTACGGAACAAGACCACTACGAAGCCTACGCTCATGCGGTACGTACCTTTGAGACTAAGCCGGTTGTGATAAGGACCATGGATCTGGGAGCGGACAAGTATCCGCACAGCCGGCCTCATGCCGTTGAGTCGAATCCGGTACTTGGATTGCGTTCCATCAGATTTTGTCTGCAGAACCTGACGATGTTCAAGAACCAGCTCCACGCCATACTGCGGGCGTCTGCTCTGGGTGACATACAGATTATGTTCCCGCTGATAAGTAACCTTCAGGAACTGCGGCAGGCGAAAATGGTACTTCGTGATGTCATGGAGGATCTCGACGAATATGGCGTTCCCTACAATCCCGATGTGCCGGTGGGAATAATGATCGAGACGCCCAGCGCGGCATTAACGGCATCTTTGTTAGCGGCCGACTGCGACTTTTTCAGTATCGGGACGAATGACCTTGTGCAGTACACTCTGGCTGTGGACCGTGCCAATGAGCACGTCTCGACCTTGTATTCGGCTGCGGATCCGGCGGTGCTGTCTCTGCTTCGGAATGTTATTCATGACGCCAACAAGGCCAAAATCGGCCTGAGTATATGTGGAGAAGTTGCTTCCGACCCGGAATTCATCATGTTGCTTCTTGGTATGGGGGTCAGAACTCTGTCGCTGGCTCCGCCTATGATCCCGGAGATAAAACAGATTGTCCGCTCGGTTACGCTGAGGGAGTGTAATCACCTTGCGCGGAAGGTGGCGACGATGGATTCACAAAGGCAAATCAAAAATTACCTTCGAGATGCGGCGATAAAGATTCTGCCGGAAGCGTTTTGACAATGGGCCTCATCAAGAAACTAAATACTAACGACTAAACGAAAATGACTTTGGTAGTCAGGTTTAAGATCAGGGGCAATTTGAGGTTTTTATCGCACCATGAAACGATGGCGATGTTTCAGCGAGTGTTTGCGCGTGCTCGAATTGGGTTGTGTTACAGCGCCGGTTTTAATCGGCGTCCGAAGCTGTCTTTGCCGCTGCCTCGAAGCGTGGGGATGCTGTCGGATGCCGAGCTTGCATGCGCCCTTGTGTGTGGTGATGAAAACAGTCTTGACGCCGAGCGTCTTAAAGAACGGATTTGCGAGCATGTGCCGCAAGGGTGTGAGATAACCGGTATTGAACTGATAGAAGGCAATGTCCGTTATCGGCCCGTATCGGCGGTGTACGTATTTTCTTTGGCCCATTCGGCCGAAGATGATAGAATCAGGGCAGACATTGAAGCCTTGCGTCAGGCTCTTGCAGCAGGCAGCGGGGTTGTTGTTGAACGTCGAGGCCATGGAACGAAGCCGGCCCGCAAGATAGATGTCAGCGTGTATGTAGATTTAATCGAGGTCGAAGGCGGTGACCTGGTCGTCAAGTGTAATATCACAAGCGCCGGGACCGTGCGGGCCGATGAGATATTGCAGCTTTTGCAGATAGACTCTTCGCAACTTTCAAGGCCTGTTACGAAAAGGTCTATAGAGTGGACGCGCAATTAACGGTGGGATGTTAGTTAATAGCTGGAGTGTGGTTATGGCAAGAGAGATGCTTGTAAATGTTGCCGAAGGCGAAGAGTGCCGAGTGGCGGTTATCGACAATGGCTCGCTGGACGAGCTTTACATAGAACGGGCAAGCCTTATCAGCCACGTCGGCAATATCTATAAAGGTCGAATTGTAAATGTTGAGCCGAGTATACAGGCTGCTTTCGTCGATTTCGGATTAGGCAAGAACGGCTTCCTGCATATAAGTGACGTTCATCCCAGATACCTCAGGGGCAAAGACGATTCTGCTGGCAGAATCGGTCGCAGAAAGGCGCTGGGTGAAAGGCCGCCAATCCAGAGGTGTCTTAAGAAGGGCCAGGAAGTTGTTGTCCAGGTGATAAAAGAAGGGATTAATACGAAAGGACCGACCCTGAGCACATACGTGTCAATGCCGGGCAAATACGTAGTTTTGATGCCGTGGATGCATCGCACCGGCGTTTCTCAGAAAATCGAGAATGAGGACGAGCGCAAGAGGTTGCGCAAAATCATTACCCAGTTTGAAGTCCCCAAAGGCGCGGGTCTTATCATCCGAACAGCCGCCCAGGGAGCAACCAAGAGAGAGCTGCAGAATGATGTCGCTTATCTTAACAGGTTATGGGGTGCGATTCGCAAAAGGATTGACACCGAAACAGCACCTGCCACTATATATCAGGAATCCGACCTGATAATAAGGACTATTCGGGACATCTTCACGAGCAAAATCAGCAAAATCATTTGCGACAGCGAGCCCATCACAAAAAGGATAAAGGATTTTTTGGGGATTGTTCAGCCGCGACTCAGGAAGAGAGCTACATACTACGAGGACAAGACTCCGCTGTTCCACAGATACGGAATCGAGAAGGAAATCAGCAAGATTCAATCGAGCCGTGTGGAACTTAAGAGTGGCGGATACATCGTAATAGAGCAGACAGAGGCGTTGGTATCCATCGATGTCAACAGCGGTAAATATCGTCGGCAGGACAGTGCCGAGAAGACGGCACACAAAACGAATAATGAGGCGGCGAAGGAAATCGTCAGACAGCTCAAACTCCGCGATATGGGCGGGTTGATCATTTGCGATTTTATAGATATGCGGGACGTCAAACACAAAAAAGATGTGGAAAAAACTTTCCGCGAGGCACTCAAGAAAGACCGGGCGCGTTCAAGAGTCCTGCGAATGAGTCAGTTTGGACTGATCGAGTTGACGCGTCAGCGGATGCGGCCGTCACTTCAGTCGAGCACATATCTTAAATGTCCCCATTGCGGCGGCTCCGGGATAATCAAAAGCCTCGAATCACACTCAATCGAGATTATGCGGTTGCTTTTTCTCGCTGGTGCCAGAGGTGATATCAGGAGGATTGAACTGAGTGTTTCTCCGGAGGTTGAAGGCTTCCTGCAGAACCGGAAACGCGGGATAATCAGCGAGCTTGAGGCCGAATCCGGCAAACAGGTCATTATAAATGCCGACCCAAATTGCGCCGGCGCCAGCTATAACATGGCCTGCTACAATGAGCGTGGAAGCATGGTGCGATTTTAACGGCTGCAATTGCCTATTGACTAATCGCGACCAGGATACGATAATCTACCCATATTATGAAAGCATTAGTCAAAAAGGAGCCGCTGCAAATGAAGTTTGACCTTGATTACGCAAGAAGCGTGATAGAAGTCGAGGCAGGCGCCATAAAATCCCTTGCCTGTGTCATAGACGACTCTTTCGCCGCGGCGGTGGAGGTAATTTACGGCGCCACAGGCTCGATTATCGTTACCGGCATCGGCAAAGCCGGCATCATCGGCAAAAAAATCAGCGCCACATTGGCCTCCACCGGAACGCCGAGCCACTTTCTCCACTCCGCTGAAGCGGTGCATGGTGACCTGGGGCGAGTTCAGGAAAATGATATCGTTCTTGCTTTGAGCTATAGCGGCGAAAGTGATGAAATCATTCGATTGATAGACCCTGTAAAACAAAGACAGATTAGGCTGATTGCTATTACAGGCGATGCCGAGTCATCCCTGGCCAAACACAGTGATGTCGTTCTGTGCACAGGTCGGTTGTCCGAAGCTTGTCCATTAGGCCTTGCTCCGAGCGTCTCGACAACCTGCATGTTGGCGCTTGGTGATGCGATTGCATTTACCGTGATGAAGGCACGGAATTTCAGTGCCGAAGACTACGCCAGATTTCATCCCGGCGGTGCGCTGGGTGCCAGGCTGATTACGGTTGGTCAATCGATGATGTTTAAGCGAGGAGAAAAACTTCCGCTTGCCAGTACAACCGACACGATAAAGGAGATGTTGGATAAGACGGCCAAAATCAAACGCAGGGGGGCGGTAATGATAGTTGATGCCGACGGCCGGCTGGCGGGGATAATAACCGACGCCGATATTCGGCGAGCGATGGGGAAAATCGGCGCGGCCCTTTTCGACCGCACCACTTCCGAACTGATGACACCCGACTGCAAGCGCGTTACGGCCGAGACACTCGCCGCTGAAGCCATGGCGATTTTCCACAAATACAGGATAGACGAACTTCCTGTTGTCAACGGCCTGGATAAGCCGGTGGGCTTAATCGATGTCCAGGATATTGTTGCAATAAAGATTTCCCGTTGAGGTATTATACACATGGCCGTCAAACGAAAACCCGACCTGGCTGCGATAAAAATGCTCGTAATGGATGTTGACGGTGTTTTCACGGACGGCACGATAGCAATCAGTGATGAAGGGACCCAGAGCAGAAGGTTCAACTACCTGGACGGACACGGCATCAGGCTCTGGCACAGAGCGGGCTTTAGCAGCGCTATTATAAGCGGCAAAGATTCACGGGCGACGGCTATCCGCGCCGGCCAACTCGAAATCCAACACGTTGCGATGGGTTGTACGAAGAAGCTGCCGGCCTTCGAATCGCTGCTGGCCGAGGCTGGTCTGGGCACCGAGCAAGTCGCCTGCATCGGGGATGATCTGCTTGATCTACCCTTACTAAGGCGCGCAGGTTTTGGTGTGGCGGTGGCGAACGCAGTTGACGAATTAAAAGAAGCTGCCGACTATGTAACAAAACTTGCCGGGGGCAGCGGTGCGGTGCGCGAAGTGATTGAACATATCTTAAAGGCCACCGGCAAGTGGGACCAGCTCATGGAGCGGTATTTGGTCTGAGGGCCCATGACATCATGCTAAACCGCAGAAAATTGCTCGTATGGTTGGCTGCTTTTGTTCTGGTGGTCGCAGCTTATCTGGCATACAACCGGCTCGTTGTTACCCCCCCTATACGAATTCAGCCGGAACAGGAGGATACCACAGGATTTGATGTACCGGACCTTGACGCCGGCTCTGCAAAAATCGGTGAAGCTGTGGTCGGGACTGTTGAGAAGTCTGAATATATCGTTCTTGACGACAGTAAAAATGTCAAACAGGTCTTTGGATTTAAGAGGCTGCTCAATCCTGATGCAGGCACCGAAGAATGGAAACTTCAAGAACCGTATATGGAGATTTACAAACAAGGTGTCAAATATGAAATTGTCTCCGATCGCGGTACCTGCCGGGTTGAAACCGTTGCCGGCAATCCAAGTCCGGCTAGCGCCCACCTCATTGACAATGTGAGAATCAACATTCTGCCTGCGAGCGCCGATGGGCCGCCTGAAAGCACGATACACCTCGACGACCTTTACTATGATAGTGAGCGGTCGGAATTCAAGACTGACGGCCCTATAAAAATAGTCTCACAAAATGGTCAAATGGAAGGGAAGGGGATGCTGTTGATATACAACAGCGCGCTCGGTCGTATCGAATACCTTAAGGTCAAGGACCTGGACTACCTGTATCTAAAAGATATCTCCGTGGTATCGTCTGCCTCTGAGCAAAGAGCCGAGACACCGGTTGTTGAGAGCGATAAAGGATCAGTTCGTTCTGCTGATAACGTTCAGTCTGGAACCGGTGGGCAAGTGCGGAACCGCCGGGACGACTACTACGTATGTCGGTTTGAGCGGGATGTGGTCATTACGTACGGCGCGCGAATTATGGCCGAGGGAGCAGATGAGGTTACTATCAGCAATATATTATTGTCCGGTTGGCCGACAAATGAAGGCTCTGCTTTGACCGACCCAAACTCCGCCGGCTCAGATGAAGTACCTGGTGCTGAAACCGTGACGAAACCAGCCGGGCCGGAGGCGCACCCGGAAGTCGTTATCGCTACTGACTCTGCTGCAAAAGGGGCCGGGGATGATTCGGAGGATGTTTATGTTACGTGCAGGGGCGGGATAACGATACAACCGGTAACTTCGATTCTCAGTACTACTGATGCGACCTCAATGATCGACGAAAGCCCTGTGATAGAACTGGTGGGAAAACCCGTCTCTATCAGGCGAATAGCTGCGGCCCGCCCTGGCCGCGCGACCACAATAGCCCGGTGCGGCATGTTAAAGTACGACCTTGGCAGCGACATTATGGATATGTTCACCAGCAACCATCAGCCAAGCATCTTTCTCAGCATGGCTGGGTCCAAAGCTCAACTGGAGACAACCGGCTCGGTGAAATGGGACCAAAAAGCGGACAAAGCAACTATCACCGGTCCCGGCAGATTGTTAATGCCTGCAACGAAAGAGCACGTTCTACAGGCCGAGACTCCAACCCAAATGAGCTTCAATGGCGTTATGCAGGTGTTTTTTGCCCGTCATCGGGCAGGTGTACCGTTGCATGGACTTAACTTGAAATCGGTGAATTTGCTCGGCGGGATGGCGGCAGCTATGGGAGACAGCAAAGAGTCACACATGTCAGCCGAGTCCGCAACATTCTTTTTTGATGAGACCAGCGATATCACTCGTGCGGACTTGGCCGGAGTTGTCAACTTTAGTTCCGAAAAAGGCCGGCTCAATTCCCAGCGAGCAAAGGTTATGTTCGCAACCGATACTACAGGCCGGACGCATCCTGTAACGGTGCATGGTACGGGCAAGGCCACGCTCACCACTGCCGCAACTCGTAACAGCGAGTGGCCGGCCCGATTCAGTGCTAAGAATATCGATTATGACATGGAGGCCGACTATGCTTCTGCAACCGGGCCGGTGATGTTCACTTTTTATACCGGAGACCCCAACTATACTGACTCAGACTCTGAGCCGGTGCCTGTTGTAATCACCGCTGATGACAACGCCGAATTTTTTGGAGACCAGAACCGGGTTGTCTTTAACGGAAACGTTGTCGGCTTAAGGCGAAGGCAAACGCCTGCTTATTTGCAGACGAGCACATTCAGCGGCCAAAAGTTGATCGTGGACATGGCACAGACCCGGTCCGGTTCGACCGACGTGAGCCATGTAACTGTTGTCGGTGGCAAGGTCCGGCTTGAATCGGTGCGCTCGGTCGATGAGGTAACCATAAATCACGTCAGGCTCTCATGCAGGCAAATCGACTATGAAGCGGACGATGAGACAGTCATCGCAACAGGACCGGGTGATATACAAATCAACAATGAAAACGCTCCGCCGCCTGATAAAGACCGGGCCGATAAGAAAATCAGTCTGCAAAGACCGTGCTA
>QNBT01000028.1 GCA_003644205.1 Planctomycetota bacterium
CGCACAAGTGGATAAAAAAACTGCTCACGGCACCACCCACCACCATGAGCAGTATCACAACCTCCTCCATAGACTCATTATAACGAGCACCCCGGATGTTTGTCAAGCAAAAAACCCGGCGCAGCCGCCTGCCGTGCTAGCCGCGGCGAGACCACCCGCCGTGCTGGCGCACTGTCGCAGCAGGCGTCTCGATGGGCCGAGGCACTGTCGCGGCAGGTTTGCTCGCGGGTGAGAACCTTTATAATAACAGGTTACAATCCCATACTACTCTGCGAAGTAGCACTTCGCTACAAAGCACGAGCTTGTGGGAATTTTATACCCTTAAGGGTATAGTTCTGTTATTCTGCTGGTAACTGATAAAGCGATAAACGCAATTGGTTGTTTGGAAAAGGAATAACCGGATTACCCATAAATTAGGGGATGTTAATGAATGTTTGAACCTGATTTCAGAAATATTGTCGCCGCAGCGAATAATAAGCGCCCCGAACGTTTGCCTTTATACGAGCATATCATTTGTCCGACTATTATGGAGAATATCCTTGATGTAAAATTCGCGGATATGGAAAAAGGCGATAGTTCCGACTTAAACGAATTCTTTGCACAGTATTGTCGCTTCTGGAAAGAAATGACCTACGATACTGTTTCTTATGAGGTCTGTGTAACAGAGGTTCTCCCTGGTGGGGGTGCGTTGCTCGGTGAAACAAAAGGAGTCATCCAGAATCGCGCCGATTTCGACACTTATCCATGGGCTGATCTGCCTCGAATACTCTGGGAGACCGCCTGCCCGCGTTTCGACGCACTTGCTAACAATATGCTGCCGGGCATGAAAGCGGTCGGCGGGATAGGCAACGGTGTTTTTGAGATAAGTGAGGACTTGGTAGGTTTTCAGCAGCTTTGCTATATGCAGTTCGATGACCCGGAACTATTCTCCGACCTGTTTAAGAAAATTGGAGAGCTGCTTGCAGACCTTTGGAAAACGCTTTTAGATAAATATCCCGACCTGTTTTGTGTTTGTCGTACAGGCGACGACATGGGATACAAATCACAGACACTGCTTGCACCCGGGACTATTATCTCCCATATTGTGCCACAGTATTCACAAATTGTAAGGCATATCCACGATGCCGGCCTTCCATACCTGATGCATTCAAGCGGATGCATATTCGACGTTATGGACCGCTTTATTGATATAGGTATTGACGCCAAACATTCAAATGAAGATGTAATAGCTCCCTATGATCGCTGGATCGAAGATTATGGAGACCGTATTGGTATGTTCGGCGGTATCGACACGGATAATGTTTGTCGCATGAAACCTGACGAGCTTTACGAATTCGTAATCAAAGAGGGAACACGTTTCCGCAAGAAGGCAAAGGGCTTTGCGATTGGCTCAGGTAATTCCATCCCGGATTATGTACCGGTTGACGGCTACCTTGCCATGATAAAAGCTGTACAGGAAATCAGGAGAAGGGAAGAAAAGTAAACGCAGTTAAAGGCCGGTATATCTGAAACCAAAGATTCTACTTTTGCGATATGCAGTGCAGATGGAATGCCCATAGAAAAGGGATTCCTTAAATGTTGAAGTTTTGACAAAGGGATTTTTCAGGTGAAAAATAATAAAGATTTGGATTATTCCAACTATTGCTTTATATTAGAAAAGCTTGCATTTTAATACTGAAACATTGCTTGGAAACAATTTGATATGATGACATCAAAAGAAAGAATCGTAGCCTCGATCAAAGGTCAATCGTATGACCGGGCTGCGATAACGCCTATCTTCATGGCTTGGGCGGCACATTTCATCGGTCGGACTTACAGGGATTACTATTTGGACGGAAACGTGTTGGTTCAGGCTCAGTTGGCCGTTGTAAGGGCGTTTAATATTGATCAGATTAGCGCCATCAGCGATCCCTGGCGTGAGGCCTCTGCCTATGGGCTGACATTTGATTATCCTGAGCAAGGTGTCGGAAAGCCCAAAGAGCTATTGATTAAGGAGCCCGAAGATGTCAAGAAGCTCAAACCGCTGGATATTGCTGCATCAGAACGCATGCAGCAGCGTGTGGATAGTGTCGCCACGATGTCCGCTGAAATAGGCAAGACCCACAGTGTTCTGGGGTGGGTCGAAGGTCCATTGGCCGAATACTCTGATTTGCGAGGTCTGGAAGATACCATGCTTGATCTGATTGATAAACCGGATATGTACCATCAGGCCGCTGATATCATTACACAAAATGCAATTGATTTTGCAATTGCTCAAATTCAAGCTGGCGCAGACATGATCGGCATTGGTGATGCCGCAGCCAGTCTGGTTGGACCTGCGCTTTATGAAAGCTGGGTACTACCATTGGAAAAACGTCTGATTGATGCAATTCATGCCGCTGGTGGGCTCGCAAAACTGCACATCTGCGGGAACATCAATCCCATCATTGCCCTGATGGCAAAGACAGGAGCGGATGTTATCGATGTGGACTGGATGGTTCCGCTGGTTCAGGCCAGAGAAAACGTAGGTCCCGATATTACCCTGTGCGGCAACTTCGATCCATCTGGTGTTCTGCTTCAGGGAACGCCTCAAATTGTTGCTGATGCGGCAACAGAGTGTATTCAGAAGGGCGGATTACGTTTTATCCTGATGCCCGGCTGTGAAGTTCCGCAAAATACTCCTGAAGAAAATATTAGAGCATTCTGTCCCTGCAAGGGGTGTCTTGTAGAAAGTTTATTAACCAATACTTAATTTTGGATGTTTTGAAATGACACACTATAAGAATATAAATAGACGGCAGTTTTTGGGAACCGCTGCCGCAGCAACGGCTTTTACCATTGTCCCACGACATGTGTTAGGCGGCAAAGACCATACCGCAGCCAGTGATAAACTCAATATCGCAGGCATCGGCGTCGGCGGCATGGGTTTCGGCAATCTAAGGGCTCTCGAAAGCCAGAACATTGTTGCACTCTGCGATGTTGACCATCAATACGCTGCCAAGGCCTTCAAGAGATACCCAGATGCTGCGCGGTATAAAGACTACCGCAAAATGCTCGAAAAGCAAAAAGATATCGATGCCGTGCTCATCGCAACCCCTGACCACTCTCACGCCGTCATTACAATTGATTGTATGAAAGCAGGCAAACACGTTTTTTGCCAAAAGCCTCTGACGCACACCGTTAAGGAAGCCCGTGATGTAACTCGAGTTGCAGAAGAAACCGGTGTTGTCACCCAGATGGGCATACAGGGCCATTCAGGGGAGGGTATCCACCGTATTTGTGAATGGATATGGGATGGAGCCATTGGAAAGATAGAAAAAGTTGACGCATGGTGTTCACTGTCCTATTATCCTCCCGGTCAGGCCTACTGGTGTACAACACACTATGATATTCCCTGTGAAAAACCTCCGGTTCCTGAAGGACTGGACTGGAATTTATGGCTTGGACCGGCTGCGTGGCGCGACTACCATCCAACTTATCATCCCGGCCGCTGGCGTGCGTGGTACGATTTCGGCTGCGGTATGATGGGCGATCGAGGAGTTCATACACTGGATTCGGTTTTTATGGCCTTAAAGCTCGCCCAGCCGGAAGCTATCAGTGCGACAGTGTCAAATTTAAACAACCAGACACATCCAATTTCTTCGATAGTGAACTATTATTTTGCCGTCCGAGAAGATATGCCCCCTGTCAAGCTGACCTGGTATGAAGGTATCCAAGTACCTCGGCCGGAGGAGCTTGAAGATGGGCGCAGGCTGCCGGCTGAAGGCGGTGTTTTGTTCAAAGGTGAAAAAGGCACGATTATGTGCGGCGTATATGGCGATAGCCCAAGGATAATTCCAGAAGAAAAAATGAAGGCTTACAAGCAGCCGCCCAAAACATTGCCCCGTATAGATAGTTCTCATGAGATGGAATGGGTTAATGCAATCAAAGAAGGCCGCAAGGCAAATGCCGGCTTCCGGTATTCCGGCCCATTGACGGAATTTGTCCTGCTTGGCAATTTGGCAAAACGCACACAATCCAAACTGTACTATGATGCTGAGAATGTGAAAATTACCAACAATGACCAAGCCAATCAATTGATGAATAAAGAATATCGAACAGGGTGGTAAGTAGATATCTCCCTTAAAGAAGATGTATCAAAAATGGGCATGGTTCAGTTCTGGGTGGCACCTATCAAAGAGCTCTGTGTCAAGCTAAAAAATTCCTGTTTGCTCAAAAAAGTTTGATTAGAGAGCAATTCTTTCGTTCCAATTGCCTTAAATGACCTTTATTGACTTTGGCGTCCTTGCTTTCGTAACGCCATCCGAAGAAGTGGTGCAAGTGTCTCGACCTCTTTTTCTCCACCGGCGGCGCACTCGGCAACGCACGTAGCGCAGCCGGCCAACAACACCTTCTTATGCTCTCCGAAAAGGCCGTATTCTATTCTATCTTATAAATCAATTCCAGAGAGTATATTCTCCTGATATATACCATAAGCACCGTTTGTGCTACAATCCATATCGCTAATATTGAGTTGAGCAGAGCCGGTACAGCCCTCTACCATTTGACTATTTAATACTGACTGTTTATCATTTGGGCGGGCAAGTAGAAGTGTTTTTGTCGCCTTGAAAATGCGAGAATAAACTTGAAATGATAATTGCCACGTTTAATGCCAATTCATTACGAAGTCGTCTGCATATAATATTAGACTGGCTCGGCGAGCATCAGCCGGACGTTCTGTGTGTCCAGGAGACCAAAGTGCAGGACCGCGACTTTCCGAAAGAGGCATTCTGTGATTCGGGATATCAGTATATCTTCAGGGGCGAAAAGAAGTATAACGGCGTTGCAATCTTCAGCAAAAGCCCGATTTCAGACGTCAGCTTCGGCTTAGATGATGAGCCGAAAGACGAAGCCCGACTGATAAAGGCGGTGATCAACGGCATCACTATCGTCAACACATATATTCCGCAGGGATACGAGCCGGAGTCGGAAAAGTTTCAGTATAAGCTCAAGTGGTTTGCCCGCTTAGGTAAATACTTCGCAAAGCATTTCAAACCTGATGAGCCGCTTATCTGGACGGGGGACTTCAATATCGCTCGCGAGGCGAAGGATGTTCACGACTCCGAGGGTCTGTGGGGGCATGTCTGCTACTGCGGCGAAGTTCAGGAATCGCTCGATAAAATTATGGACTGGGGATTTATCGACCTCTTCCGCCGGCATTGCGACGAGGCGGCTCAATATACATTCTGGGACTACCGGGCGGGTGCATTTCGGCAAAATATGGGTTGGCGATTAGATTATATCATGGCCACGAAGCCGCTGGCAGAGAAGTGTACGAGGTGCTGGATAGATAAAGAGCCTCGTTTAGCCGAAAAACCCAGCGACCACACTCCTGTCCTTGCAGAATTCAAAGTGTAAGACGCGCAGAAATCCTACTCGACTATTTTGTAAACGGTATCGTGTCTTCTTACTCGCTCGGGCACCTTGACCCCGATGGAATCGCCGGCTTTAGCCTCGGGCACGTCGGTATTGTCAATCTGCATCGACTCAACCGTCAGTTCTACATCTGTAGTGTGACCTTTGATGCGGATTTTATCACCGACTTTCAGGCTCGCGGTCAATTCAATACCGGCCACTACCGGGTGAGCGTAAAAATCCGATATCCTTCCGATTTCTTCTTCAGCCATTTGCATAGCTCCATCAGTTTTGGTTTGGTTCGAGTTCAATATCCGCTGCGCCGTATTGTAGCTAATTTGCCCGCCAAGGCAAGAGGCATATAAGGGCAATTTTGGGTATCGAGTCTTGCCATTGTGCCGGGGGCCCGTTTGCAAAAAGGCCGATTGGGTGTATAATGCAAGGGCGAGATGCGGGTAAGGCGGATTCACAGTCAAATTGGCTCAAATGTGATTGAAATACGGCGAAGGTATGGAAGAAGAGACAAAGCAGCCGGAAAGCGAGTTGACGGGGCAGGAGAAGTTGAGGGCGACGCTTTTGGCCAGTCCGGAGGGTCGGCTCCTGCTGGTTGGGGTGGCTTTGATACTTACGTACACTGTTTGGTTAGGGATAAAGGTCCTGTTTTCGCCGGCCGAGTCGCAGCTCCTGGTTGGGATGACCGCAACGCAAATCCTGTTCGGCAGGGCGGCAAGCATGGCCTTCGGGTATTCGATGGGGCTTGGCCACTGGACGGTCATCCCGGTCTGTATGGTAATTGAGACGATTTTGGTGCTTATTTTCTATCCGTTGTTTGTTTTAAGCTGGCATCGTCTATTGGCGTTCAAGTGGCTCAATAACATATTCGAGCGGACGCGGGCGGCTGCTGAGGCACGCAAGGGCATCGTACAAAAGTACGGCATTATCGGGCTGTTTGTATTCGTGTGGTTTCCGTTGTGGATGACGGGGCCGATGGTCGGCTGTGTGATTGGATTTCTACTGGGATTACGAATCAGGACTACTATGGCCGCGGTTCTGGGCGGTACATACGTGGCGGTGTTAGGCTGGGCTTTTTTCCTGCGAAAGTTCCACGATATTGTCGCATCTTATAGTTCGTACGCGGCAATGGTCCTTATGACGGTACTCGTGATTTTTATTATCATCGTAGGCCATCTGCTGCACCGCTCCGGAGACAGAGAACAGAGGTCAGAGGACAAAGGAGCAAGGTAGTTTTTAGTTCCCTTCGACTCCCTCGATAGTGCTCGGGATAGGTACGCTCAGGACAGGCGTGGTTCGTAGAATGGATTCGTCGGTGAGGGGATTAACCATAGATATTTCCGTTCTGGTCCACATAGAGTCGGCCGCGGGCGTTTTTTATTACCCTGACGGCCTTTTTAAGGTGCGCCGGGCCGGGCACGCTGAATAGTCCGTAGCACCGCGGACACCGTATTCTCCGGTCGGCGGCTGCAGGGCTAAGCTGCAATACCTGGCCGCATCTCGGGCATTTGGCAAGTATCTGCATCACTAATTCTCCTGAGCTCTTTTTACGATGAATCCACCTCCAATTCAAGCATTTGTTTCGCCCCGAAAGGGCGTTTTTGCTTGAGTTTTGACCCTTGATTTGGTATAATAAGCACTGTCTGATAGGGGGTAAGCGTATAGCGACCGTTAGCGGAGGGTGATGAATGGTCAAACGGATCCGGTGCAGGATTGTACACTCAGTAAGTCTAAGCGTCCGGTCTGGCTGCGCCGGCCGGCCGACAGCCGATACGGACGAATCGTCGAACGGTGTTGAATCTGCCGAAGATGGGCCGAGGGCGGGATTTAGCCCGTACCGGTACACAAGTAAAGTGCCGCAGGGGTTGGTAATCGACTTTGTGGCTTAAGCAATCCTCTTTCATCTCTCGGCCGACTATCTGTCACGGCTAAGTTGACAGTTGCCACACATCGAAAATGACCGCTCGCTTGTGGTCCTTACCTCTGGCATATTTGCGTTTTCTCCCCTCCATCGTCCGTGAGCCTTCCTCCGGCTTCCATAATCGAGCTTTCTCCACTCTGTATCACAACAATACCCCACGGCGACGCCGACGTCAAGCGATTTTAGACAAAAAATCAAAATTTTACGGAATAATCCCCCGCAGGCGGGATTGCACTTCGCTGAGGCCGGGTTAATCAAGGGTCCGGTTGTTAAGGTTGGCCACCTTACGGCCGATATAAAGGTCATCCTGGCATGATAATGAGATGATGGCCGATATTGGTTTGTTGAAAGAGGACAAATATGAATACGCAGAAGCATTGGTTCACGATCAGAGCGGCAACAATAGTTTTATTTGCGGGTATGGCTTGGATTGGTTTTTCGACGGTTAATGGAACGGCCGCGGCCGTGGAGAAGCCCGCAGCAGCGATAAGCCAGGAGGGGCTTGAAGAAGAAATAAAGACCTTATTAGAAGAAATCACTGCGGAGAGAAAATGGACCATAGAGCAGCGTTTCGACTCTATACTTACATGGCTACAGGATGCAGCCGATGCAGCGACCAGAAAAAAAGAGACATCACTTGCTGCGCTTGCCGAATACGAAAGGCAATTGAAGGAGGCTGTGTATGAAAGGGCCGAACCTGTCGCCGAGGCGGGCAGTTGGGGGTTGCTGGCGTCGATACTTTATAGTGCACGGGTGTCATCGGTCGTAATTGACGGGCGCATTCTGCATGAGGGTGATACAATACACGGCGTCAAGATTGTTGGAATAAACGAGAATGCCGTTGAGCTTGCCAAAGGCGACCAGAGGTGGCAGCAAAAGGTTGGAATGGCCTTCCCTGTTGAAGCCAATCCGGTTTGACGCAAGTATTGTAGTTTAAGATGAAAAGTTAAAATCAACCGTAGCGGGCCTATCACACAGAGTAGCCGCATATAGTTATTAGCCCGTGATGACTTTTACAATCACGGCGCCGGTCATTTCATAATTTCCACCGATAGATGATTATCAAATGTAAAAGCTCTTGACCACAAAAGTGATTGGACCTATAGTGAACTTTTGGACGTGAACTTGGAAATGCGGTCAAAATTTTTGCTCCTGGGGTGTGTTATGTACAAAAATGACCGGATAAGAAGAATTACATTTACTGCCTTATTTAGTCTGTTACCGGCTCTGTTTGTATTCACACAAGGCTGTAGGGAAGTCATTATACACCCCAAGCCCGCCGAGCAGGCAAAATCCGCCAAGCCGCTTTTTGATTATCAGGAAATTGAACTTGATAACGGCCTGAAGATAATAACATTGGAGGATTTTTCCTGTCCGATAGTGGCGGTGCAGGTTTGGTATCACGTAGGCTCGAAAAACGAGCAGCCCGACAGGCAGGGCTTTGCGCACATGTTCGAGCACATGATGTTCAAGGGCACCGACCGTGTCGGGCCGAAAGACCACTTCGATTTCATCCAGCGAGTTGGAGGTACAAACAACGCATATACGAGCTTTGATAAGACGGTATATCTGGAGACGCTGCCGGCAAACCAACTCGAGCTTGCTCTCTGGCTGGAGGCCGAGCGGATGACGTTTCTGAAAATCGACCAGGACGCATACGATACGGAGAGGAAGGTGGTCGAGGAAGAATTGCGTATGGGGGAGAACAAACCATACGGGACACTTAATAAAAAGATATTTGCTAAGTTATTTAAGGTTCACCCATATCGGTGGATGCCGATAGGAAACCTCGAACATTTGCGAGCATCGAGTGTTCCGGAGTTGCGGGATTTCTGGACGCGGTTCTATGTGCCGAACAACGCAACGCTGATTATTGTCGGGGCGGTAAAGCACGCCGAGGCCCAGGCCCTTGCCAGGCGCTATTTCGGCTGGATACCGAGGTGGGACGAGCCCCAGCGCGTTAAGGTACGCGAGCCGAAACCCACGTCCGCCGAGGAGGTAATAATCGACGATGAAAATGCGCCTGCCGGTATGGTGCAGATTATCTGGAGGACGGTCCCGGCAGGGCACAGGGATGAAGTTGTGCTGGATCTGCTCAGTGAAATCTTAGGCGGTGGTAACAGCAGCAGGCTGTATCGCGAGCTTGTGGCTGAAAAACAACTGGCCGTAAGCGCCTCGGCGTCAACTTACAACCTCGAACATGACGGACTGTTTTTTGCGGACGCCGTGCAGGCACCGGATTCTGACTCATCCGAGATACGCGAAATAATTAGCAAACATGTCGAAGAAGTAAAGACCGAAGGTGTTACAGAGCAGGAACTGACAAAGGCCCGCAACCAGATGCTCAAACGGGTGGTTACGGAGGATTTGACCATTGACAGCAAGGCCGGGATGTTAGGCAACGCGGCCGTTGTAATTGGCGATACATCTCGTGTGAATACAATGTTAGATGAGATTCGGGCGGTAAAAAAACAAGACCTGCAAAGGGCCGCGATAAAATATTTAACAGAAGATAGCGCTTTGACTATTAAGGTGAAGCAGAACACAAAAGGTGCAATGGCTGGTGCAAAGGATGACGAAACTGTGCCGATTACCGCCGAGCGCGAAGAAAAAGCTCCTCCCCCTGGCCGTCATGGGGTTTTAAGGCCCGAAGATTTCCCAACAGAAGCTCCTTTCGGCGATTTGAAAGCCTCTGAGCCGACATTGAAATACAGCGAAACAACTCTTGATAACGGCCTGAAGGTGATGGTGGTGCCGAATCACGAGGTTCCGTTCGTCAGCGTAACTTTAGGCCTCTTGAACGGTGCCTGGACCGAGAACAAACCCGGCACCGCGTCGATGGCGATGCAGATGCTGACTAAGGGCACAGCAAGACACACAGAAGCCGAACTTGCAGTCGAACTCGAGCGGTATGCGATATCACTGGCAGGTTCTGCGGGTCTGGACACAAGCCAACTTAATGCAAACTGTCTTACCGACCACATCGACCGCGCGATGGAATTGTTAGCCGAAGTCGTGCTTGAGCCGACCTTCGACGAAGCTGAATTCGAGAAGCTACGTAAACAAGTGCTGACAACTCTGGCGGTTGAGTCGGCAACGCCAAGATACCTGGCTGACAAAGAATTCCGAAAAAGGCTTTACGGCGAGCACCCGTACGCCAGAACGGTAACCGGCGAGCCTACCGATATTGAATCGCTGCAGATCGAGGATTTGAAGGTATGGTGGGACAGGTTCGTAAGGCCGGAAAGGTCCGTGCTCATTTTTGCAGGCGACGTCGAATATGCAAGAGCAGCGGCGCTTGCCGAGACGGTTTTGGGCGACTGGAGGAAAGACACCTCACAGCCGGCGGTCGAACCGGCGGATATTCCGACGGCGGCCGATACACACATATACATTGTGGACCAACCCGGAAGTATGCAGAGCGAGATTCGCATCGGCCAATTAGGTATCACACGACATCAGCAGCCGGAGTATTTCATCAGCAGAATTGTAAGCAACTATTTCGGCTGGTCGTTCAACAGCAGGCTTAATGACACAATTCGCATAAAGAAGGGGCTGACCTACGGTGCATTCGGCGGCTACACGGCCCAGGCGCTGGCTGGAGATTTTACAATAAGCACCTTTACCAAGACCGATTCAGTGGCTGAAACCGTCAAAGTAGCGCTCGATGAAATAAGACGATTGCAGGCCGAAGAGCCGACGGAAGAAGAACTCAACAATAGCAAAAGTTATTTTGCCGGCAGCTTCGTGAGGACCCGTGAAACACCTCAGCAGGTGGCAAGGGATTTATGGCTGATTGAATCGCAGAAGTTGGGCGCCGATTACCTCGAAAGGCTGCTTACCAGAATCGCTCAAACCACCGAAGAAGACTGCGATAACCTGGTCGATGAAACACTAAATCCCAACAAAATGATTATTGTCGTAGTCGGCGACGCAGCCAAAATCAAAGACCAGCTTCAGGAGATAGCACCGGTTACGGTAGTACCCGTGCAAAGAGATTAACGACCTCTATTAAGGGAACGCAGGTGCCACCCTGTTTCATTCTTTCAGGTCGAAGAAGTCGCACCAGTAGTCGGTTTCACTTTCGGTGAGTCCATCGTGTTTTGACCTCGGCTCGGCGCGGGGTTTGGAACGGCGCTGGAGCTGGCTCATTACCATTGGCCAAAAGTCCTCGCTCCTGATGCCGACAGCTTTTCTCTTGGCGGCGGCAACGCGAAGTCGTCTATCGCTGCTTACAACGACGAGATTTTTCGGCGCGGTATTGGCCTTGATTTTGCGCTCGATTACCGTATCGGCGTCGGTATTTCGTCCGACAAACATGACCTCGACATTGTCCAGGTTCTCAAATTCGGTCTTGTCCGGTGGGCCGATGCCGTCGAAAATGACTTCGCCGAACTGGCGGATACGCTTTAGATAGCCCGATAGTATCTTGCAGAGGTATGTATCCGACGGCATGTCGAATTCAGGGTCAACCTTGTGTATCTGCTTCTGCAGGTTGTAGCCGTCGATGAGGAAAGGCATCTTACCGGTCCGCCGAATATCTTATCTCGCCGGCGACAATCGTCTTTTCCACCCTGCCCTTAACCTGCCAGCCGTTATAGGGGCAGTTCCTGCTCTTCGATTGAAATTTGGCCGCATCGATTGTGTATTCGGCGTCCGGATCGATGATAGTGATATCCGCACGGTCGCCTTCTGCAATGGTGCCTTTATCAATTCCGATAACACGCCCCGGCCGATGGGTCATAAGAGAAATAAGCCCGCCCCAATCGCAAATACCCGGCTCAATCAGCGCCTTGACATAGAGCGCAAGGGCACATTCAAGACTGGCGATGCCGAAAGGTGCGGCTAAGAATTCAAGCTCTTTCTCGCTTTGCAGATGTGGCGCATGGTCCGTTACCAACGCATCGACCAGACCTTCCTGTATCGCCCGTTTCAGTGCTTCGACATCCTTTACGGTTCGCAGGGGCGGATTGACCTTATAATTCGTATCGTAATCCATAACGGCGTCATCGCTGAAAAGAAGATGATGCGGTGTTACCTCGCATGTAACGGGCAATTTGTCGGCCTTGGCCTGTCTTATAAGCTCGACGGAACCTGCGGTCGAAATATGCTGGGCGTGATAGCGGACACCCGTTTTTTTGACTAATTGTATGTCACGCCAGAGCATCATCTCCTCAGCCAACGGGTCGATTCCGGCAAGGCCGAGAATAGTGGAATTGTACCCCGCGTTCATCACACCGCCTGTGCCAAGCGAATCATCCTGGCAGTGCTGAGCTACTACGACGTCAAACATCCCGGCATATTTCAGCGCCCGCAGCATCATCGAGGCATCCTGCACGCCGGCCCCATCGTCGGTAAAGCCTATTGCACCTGCCTGCGCCATCAGCCCCATCTCGGCAAGCTCATTGCCCTGGCGCCCCTTTGTAATTGCACCCATAACATAAATAAAGGTCTTTCGCGCCTGACGCCCCATTCTGTGGACGTATTCGACACTGGTCTCATCGTCGATAGCCGGGGTGGTGTTCGGCATACATACTACCGAGGTAAATCCTCCCGCCACTGCTGCTGCTGAGCCGCTTGCGATTGTCTCTTCCTCCTCATCGCCCGGCTCGCGAAAATGCACGTGAATATCAATTAAGCCCGGCGTAACAAGCTTGCCGGCAGCATCGATGATATTATCACAATCGGACTTGACAGCGCCGATTTGGGCAATCTTTTCCCCTGCTACAAGCAGGTCGGCCTTGGTATCGACCTTGTTGGCCGGGTCGATTATTCGACCATTCTTTATCAAAAGCTTAGAGTTCATATCCAGCTACCGTGCCGTCCTTTTGCTCGCATTCAGTATTGTAATTCCTACAATTTGTCCCGCTTCAGACCTGACTATGACGTCATCATCCGTGAGTTGCGAATCATCAGCGTGGCTCGGCTTCCTGAAGTTGATATAGAGCACGTCTGCTTCCTTGTCGTATGTTGTCCAAATTCTGCTGTGAGGGATTTCCAACAACTGAGGCACGAGAGTTAACATTCTTTCTATCTCTATCGCGGCCATA
>QNBT01000029.1 GCA_003644205.1 Planctomycetota bacterium
GCTTCTAAAACGCGGCAATATCAGCGGGATAGAGTCTTTGGCAAGACAGGCGAATTCTCTCATAGAACAAATCGCCCGCGACGGACTCCTCGAAACCGCTGAATTCGCGGAGCATCGAAAGAAATTGAAGAGGCTGTATGCCGACCTTAATATAGCGGTTGCGACTGAAAAAGCCGATGTTTCTGAAAAGATAAAACATCTTCGTAAAGGCAGAAAGACAATAAAATACTACAGGAGTAATATTTGATTGCACATAGGCGAATCAAAAAATTTGATTTACATTTATTATTAATGGAGTGATTAGAAATATGAATATTTTAGTAGTAGGCGGAGCCGGTTACATCGGCGGAGCGGTAACCGACGTACTAAGCAATACGGAACATAAATTCCGAGTGTATGATTCTTTATTGTATGAGGAGTCGTATCGGAAACCGGTTCAATTTGTTTACGGAGATGTCCGCGACTACGAACACATAAGGAAACAGTTGGAATGGGCTGATGCCGTCATTTGGCTGGCGGCCCTCGTCGGAGATGGAACATGTGCTATTAATCCGCAGTTAAGCGTGGAAATTAACCAGGATACGGTCAGGTGGCTTTGTGGAAATTATGACGGCAGGATAATATTCACTTCAACCTGTTCTGTATATGGGGCACAGGATGGCATACTCGATGAGCAGTCCCCTACAGGACCGCTTTCAGTTTATGCCACAACCAAGCTGGCGGCTGAGGAGTATTTGAAAGATAAAAACGCCCTGATTTTCCGGCTTGGGACTTTATTTGGCGTTAGTGATTTGTTTGCAAGGCTGCGGCTTGATCTGGTTGTCAACGTTATGACTGTGCGCGCCAGGCTCGAAGGTGAATTGACGGTATTCGGTGGGGAACAATTCCGTCCCCTCCTGCACGTAAAGGATGTGGCCGGGGCAATAGTGGAATATATCGATTCGGAACACACCGGGCTTTACAACCTGCACAGACAGAACGTTCGGATAGTGGATTTGGCGTATCAGGTGCGGAATCATTTTCCGGATACGGTTGTCAATAAGACCGGTATGGAATTTCAGGATACTCGAAATTATCGTGTAAGCAGCGATAAAATATATTCACAACTCGGATGGAAGCCGAAATATTCCATAGATGACGGCATTATCGAAATCAAGGAACTTATCGAAACAAAACGCCTTAAAGATGTTTTCAATCCTCGCTATACCAATCAGGCTTTTTTGACACAGTTCGTCCCGGAACTTCAGCATGTGTAGGAAAATTTTGTTGTCGAAGAATTTATGGAGAAACCGTTATGAAGAATAGTGTATGCGTTCTTGATGGTGGACTGGCTGTTGATGACCGGGGCGAGGTAAGCTTTGTTAATGGATTCGATATGAAAGATGTTAAGCGCTTTTATACCGTGTCTAATCATAAATCCGGATTTATTCGTGCCTGGCACGCGCATAAAAAAGAAGCAAAATATGTGATGGCGGTCTCTGGCGCAGCGGTTATCGGAGCCGTAAAAATTGACAATTGGCAAAAACCCTCCCGGGATTTACCCGTCCAGCGGCATGTAATTTCAGCAAAGAAACCGCAGTTGATATATATACCTCCGGGATTTGCCAACGGCTTCATGTCTCTTACATCAGATTTGAAACTTGTGTTTTTTTCGACATCGACAATTGAGCAAAGTGCGAAAGATGACATTCGTTACGATGCCAGGTATTGGGATATCTGGGAGGTTGCAGAGCGTTGAGGTATGTGTAAAGGAGAGCCAGCTTGAAGAAAACAAAAGTACTTGTCCTTGGTGCAAGCGGCATGCTCGGCTCGATGGTGACGGACTTTTTGTCTCGTGATGAAGATTTGTCTGTAATGGCAACGGTTCGCACACCGGAACTTAGGGATATGGTTTCCGGCAGAGTGGGAGATGTCGATTGGGAACTCTTCGAGATAAAAGATGAGATTCAGACCACAGAGCAACTTCGCAGGTTCAAAAATCCCGATTGGATTGTTAATGCAATAGGTATAATAAAACCATACGCGCGTGATGGCAAACCGCGGGAGGTCGAACGTGCGATAGTGGGTAACGCCTGTTTTCCGTACTGGCTGGCGGAGGCCTTTGAGAAGTCGTGTATTTTGCAAATAGCCACAGACTGTGTTTACTCCGGCGCAAAAGGAAACTACGTCGAGAGCGATAAGCATGACGCCCTGGATGTTTACGGCAAGACCAAGAGCCTGGGCGAGGTTGTGCTTGCAAATATAAATCATCTTCGCTGTTCAATAATCGGTCCGGAGCCTAAAAGTTATGTCTCGCTGCTTGAGTGGTTTCGCCGACAACCCAAAAATGCAAAAATATCCGGCTTTACGAATCATTTATGGAACGGGGTAACCACACTTCACTTCGCAAAAATCTGTCACGGCATCATTAAGAACAACGTTGAACTGCCGCACCTTCAGCATCTTATACCCGACCGAGACATAACAAAGCATGACCTTTTGTACTGCTTTGGGCGGTGTTTTAGGCGCAGTGACATTGAGATTACGGCGACCAGTGCTGAAAACGAGATTGACAGGACCCTTGCAACGGAAAACGAAGACTTGAATGCCGAACTCTGGCAAAACGCAGGATACCGGGGCCGGCCGCCAACAGTCCCTGAAATGGTTGAGGAGCTTGCCGCTTTTGATTATAGATTCGGGAGCCTGGAACAATGAAGATACTGACGATTTTAGGCACCAGGCCTGAGATAATCCGCTTGAGCAGGATTATCTCAAGGCTCGATAATTTGTGCGACCATGTATTGGTCCATACATGCCAGAACTACGATTTCAACCTCAACGAGGTTTTTTTTCAGCAACTCGGTGTCAGGAAACCGGATTGTTTTTTGGGTGCGAAGGGTTCTTTCGGCGAACAAATCGGGACTATATTGGCCGAGATTGAAAAGGTCCTTAGCAGGGAAAGGCCGGACAAATTTCTTGTTCTGGGCGATACCAACAGCAGCATGGCGGCGATTATCGCAAAGAGGATGGGCATACCGGTTTATCATATGGAGGCAGGAAACCGCTGCTACGATGACCGCGTTCCGGAAGAAGTGAACCGTCGAATTATCGACCATTCAAGTGATGTGCTTTTGCCTTATACCGAACGCAGCAGAGCCAATCTCCTGCGCGAAGGGGTTGCAGGTGAACGGATTTATGTGACGGGCAATCCGATTTATGAGGTTATACAATATTATGACAAGCACACAGGGGAATCCACCATCCTAAAAGAATTGAACCTTGAACCACAGCGATATTTTCTTGTAACGATGCACCGCCAGGAGAATGTGGATATAAAAGAGAGGCTGAGCAGTCTTGTCGGGGCGTTAGATGGGCTACAGAAACAATATGGTATTCCGGTAATTGTCAGCACGCATCCACGGACAAAGAAACGTATGAGTGAGTTCGATGTTTTGGCGGACAATGAAAAGGTGCGGTTTTTGGAGCCTTTGGGCTTTTTTGAGTTTATTGCTCTTGAGCAGAGTGCATTTTGTGTTCTCAGCGACAGTGGCACCGTTCAGGAGGAATGTGCCATCTTCGGCGTACCGACGGTTACGATTCGTGATGTTACCGAGCGTCCGGAGACGATTGAGTGCGGCAGCAATATACTCAGCGGTGCCGAGGTTGATACTATTTTAAGATGTGTCAAGACAGTACTTGCGCTTAATAAGGACTGGGTCGCACCGGCGGAGTACCTCAGAAATAATGTCAGCCAAGTAGTCGCAAAAATACTGCTCGGATATCGACATTGACATTATTGATGTTTGAATAACAAATGGAACAAGTTATTACAGAAATAAGGCATTTTTTGCATGGCCAAACAAGTTTGACCGTGGCACCCGTGTTCCATTAGTAATATAAATGTCAATAGTTAAGTTAGGCCGGAAAGAAAAACGGACGGAACCATGATTACTGTCTTTACTTCATGTTATAATCAGGGTGAATATCTTGCACAGGCGATAGAAAGTGTGTTGAATCAGACATTTTCTGATTTTGAATATTTAATATATGACGATGGCTCCACTGATAACACCTGGGAAATCATACAGAGTTATGCACAAAAGGATAAACGAATAAGGCCCTTTAAGATCAGCAAATCTCCGAATGTCGGGGTTGTGATAAATCAAAGCATAAAACAGGCCAGGGGGAATGTGTGGACGTGGTGCCCGAGTGATGATATTTGGCTTCCTAATTTACTCGAGGCGAAGAACGAAGAAGCGAAAAAATATCCAGGGGCAATCTTTTACTCTGATTGGATTCTTGTAGATGAGCATGGCCGGCAAACAGGTCAGGTCCAGCCTGCAAGATATACCCCCGAAGAGTTCAAAGAGGTGGTCTGGACCGATTCGCCGATCGGCTTTACGGGGATATGGATACCTGTGAAAACATTTGAGGTTGCAGGCCTTTTCCCGGAGCATTTAAGTTACTCTGAAGATTTTTATTGGATGATAAAAGCCACCATTCACGATATGGAGTTCAGGTGTGTACCTCAATTCTTGTATAAGAAAAGGACACACTCCAACACCACAACTAAGAAGAATCTGCAAAAGATACTGCAGGACGTTCCCAGGATAAGAGAAGAACTGAGAAGGTATAAGGCGAGCTTGAAAGCGATACCCAGGAAAATGCACTTCTTCTGGGCAAACGAGAGCATGTCATGGATGAGGTATATGACGTTGTTGTCGTTTAGAAAACTGAATCCCGACTGGGAGATTGAGTTACACCTGTGCAGGCCCAATGAGATTAAGCACAAACCGTGGGCCGATGAACCAATCCAGGACTTCTTTAATTTCAGCGGGACCGATTACATTAAGGAGGCACGGAAACTTGACATAACCGTAAAGCAATGGGACCTGGAAGGTTGTGACGGGGCGAACTGGCGGGACATTGTGTGCCCTTCTCAGAAAAGCAATTTTTTCAAGTGGCAAAAACTGGCGACAGACGGGGGTTTTTATTCCGACCTGGATATATTATATCTTCGGCCGATGGATGACTATTATGAAAAGGTAAAAGATTGCGATTTGGTAATTTGCTACAGGAACAGATATTTTTCCATTGGCTTTCTGGGTTCATCACCCGGAAATAAATTTTACAAAGATATCTTTCAAAGCGCATTTGACACCTACGATGGGAACAGATACCAGACCGTGGGCGTCGAGAACGTTTATACTTTCCTGAAGAAAATATCAAATACACCCCCGGAAATTAAACCTTCACAGATAGATTTATGGAGGTTAATAGAAAAGCACTATCCGGATATTAAGGCATATAATAACAGGATGGAGCTTGTTTACCCTTGGTCTTTTGACGAAATGGAGGAAGTTTTTAATTGCAAACATACAAACATCCCCGATGACTGTATCGGTATACACTGGTATGCGGGGGACAAACTTTCGCAGGAATTTAATAATTTGCTCACAAAGGAAAACTACAGGGATTTTGATAATACTTTTTGCTATTTTGCTGATAAGGTTTTGAACGGCCGGGGTGTTGAGTTTGGTGCTAACGGCAAGAGGATGGAAGATTCCGATATTGTTCCAACACCCAAAGAATTCATACGAAAAAAGAGCCGCCTCAGGGCAAAAAGGGCCAACCTGGTTCATTCCAGACTCTTAATCAAGGACTTGGGGTCGGATGGATTGTACCATTTGCGACTTGCATTCAGAAACAACGGGAAAGAATGGGAAAATACCGTTGCCTTTCCATATACCGGCTGCTTTAGGGAATTTCTGGCAGTTGACCCGAAAACAAATGAAGACCTGCTCGTAACGGCCGGCGGTGTCTATAATGCTTTGAGACAGGGGTATGATTTTTCAGCCGCCTGGTCGGCATTTCGGCGGAATCGATTAACAAACAGATCACGGCCATCCGTAGCTTTTACCGTGAAGCACTCTTCGGTAATCGGTGGGGGGACGGCACTTGTCTTTAAGTATGCCAACTGGTTGTATGATTCAGGTATCGATGTGGCTGTTTACTCCGACGACGAGCCGCCTGACTGGATGGATGTTAAGTGCAGATTCTATTACATCGAGGACATTCGTCAAAGATACGCCGCTATAACCGAGCCGGTGATAATTGTCTATTCCATTTTGGAATTGCAGGATTTGCTCTTTTGCTGTGACACAAAGGACAAAGTAATATATCATTTATGCCAGGGGATTGAGGACTACCACTATTATCTGTCTACATATCATTCTCTGATGGCGCCAAAAACGATATTTGAATTTCTTTTTTCTTTGCCGGTCGGGCGTTTGGCGGTGTCGCCTCATATACGGGATTATTTTCGAAGAAACTACGACCAAAAGACATACGATATTTTCAACGGGATCGACCTTGATTATTTTGCGCCAAAGCCCAAAAACAGCTTCGATAAAAATATAAACATATTAAGCAGTGGAAATCCCTCGCATCTGTTTAAGGGCAAGGCCGATATAAGAAAGGCGCTGGATTTGGCGGCCGAAAACCATCCCGAATTAAATTTCACTTTAACAATCGCAGATGATGCGATAAATTTTGACAAGGACCTTTTCGGTCCGGGTGGACATGATTTTAGCAGCGAGGTGAACTATCGTTTTGGCGAGTGCGAAAGGGCCTTTACATGTAAGGTAAGGTACGGTTTATCCAGGGACCAGATGCGGCGGGCTTACTACGATTCGGACATCTATATTAATTCATCCTGGTATGAGGGATTTGGCCTGCCCACACTTGAGGCAATGGCATGTGGATTGCCCGTTATACAGGCAGATAATCTGGGCCTGGACGGTATAGTTGCGGATAGAAAAAACTGTCTTGTGATACCTCCAAACAATCCGCAAAAGATGGCCGAGGCAATCGAGACGCTTATAAAAGATGAAACGCTCAGAAACGACCTGATACAAAACGGATTTGAAACTGCAAAACAATTCTCGGAAATAAAACAACGTGAGGCATTTGTTGACCAGTTCGAGAAGATTCTGCAATGTGATTTAAGAACAACTCCTGAAGACGCGAAAACCGACAAAGAGGACTTGGAAGATACCGAACCTGAGATAAATAAACCTTTATTTACGGTTTTGGTCCCGACTTACAACCAGGCCAAATATCTGCCCGAGGCGCTGGACAGCCTGATAAACCAGACCTGCCAAGACTGGGAGGCGGTTGTGGTTGACGACGGCTCAACCGATGATACAGCAAACGTGATGGCCCATTATGCTCAAAAGGACCCGAGAATCAGGATTTTCCATAAGGAAAATGGAGGAGTGGGTTCGGCTCTGAATGAAGGACTGCGAAATTCCAGGGGCCGGTGGATATGCTGGTTGAGTTCCGATGATATGTTTGAGCCTGATAAGTTACAGGTACACATTCAGGCTATGAAAGAGCATCCCGATATACGCTTTTTCCATACGAGCTATTATATCTTTGATGAGAAAATCGGCGCTAAATGCACCCTTCAGGAAGACCCTGCGACACTTGTCTCGCCCGTGGAGCTGCAGGTGCTGAAGTTCTTCGAGAGGAATTGCTGCAACGGTATAAGCGTTGCGGTACATCGAGAAGTCTTCGACCGCGTGGGCCTGTTCGATGAAAAATATCGGTACGGCCAGGATTTTGATATGTGGCTGAGGATAAACGCACATTACAGGGCGCACTTTATCGACCGAAAAACTGTTGTTACACGGTGGCACAGCAGCCGTGATACGAGCAGTTTTCCCGAAGCCGGTTTTTATGATTCGGGCCGGTCATGTGTCCAGTTCTTAAATACCCATAAGTTCAGCGACTGTTTTGGTTTGATTAACTTAACTACGTTGAATGGAGCGGCAAAGGCCGTTAAGGAGACCCTGGCGGTTGTATGCAACGCCGGCGCCATGATGTACAGGCTTTGTTTTAATACCGTCTTGCTCGAGCGGCTGTGCGAATGGATTTGTCAGGAGTGCCACCAGGGCCTAAGGCGCAAAATAATCCCGCGTTTGCAGAGCCTGGTCAGCGATATTGCAAATTCTCAATTGCCGGAGGAAATAAGAGCGGGATTATCAAAATTTTCCGAAGATATCACAACAGATTTTCACTTCAGCCCGCACGACCTTTTGCACGAAGCCGCCCAATATGCAAAAAAGCTGTATGCTTTGGGACAAAAAAGCAGGGCTAAAAGCATCGAGCGGTATTTATCGTTAGTGAAATATGAAAATGATATTCCGGATTCCGCCTGTGGCCGGACTGCTTTGGTATCCGTCATAATGCCTGCGTATAACGCAGCCGGGTATATTAAAAAATCTATTGAAAGTGTGCTGGCCCAGGACTATGCAAACTTCGAGCTTATCGTTGTTGATGACGGCTCAACGGACAATACGCCCGGGATAATCAAAGGATTCAAAGACAACAGAATCAGATATTTTTACAGGGAAAATGAAGGGGCCTCCAGCGCTCGAAACACGGCAATACTGAAATCAGCCGGTGATTTTGTAATCCCTCTCGACTCCGACGATATGCTCACACCTGATTTTATCAGCCGACACTTAGACGAGTTCGAAAGACACCCAGGCGCCGACCTGATTTACTGTGACGACCTGCTCATTGACGAAGAGGACAAACCGATTCGAGTAATTGAACGACCGGCCTACAAAGACCGAAAGGTGCTTGTCAGAAACCTGTTTCGCAGCGGTTTTCCAATCGTGCCCTTCAGAACATGCATCAGAAAAAGTGTGTTCGACCGAATAGGCTTTTTCGACGAAGCTCTTCCGGTAGCCGAGGATTACGACATGATGAGAAGGTTCGTAGAAAAAGGGTTGAAAACCTGTCACCTGAGAGGCGCCTTATACATGAGGCGGATGACCGATAACAGTCTTTCCAGGAGGTTCACCGAAGAAAAAGCAAAAGCTCATTTTGCAGTTGTCGAGCGTTTTGTAGAAACGTTCAGTTGTGACGAACTGTTTCCGGATGTTGAGTGGGAAAAAATTGAACCCCAAAGAAGGCATCTTAATGCCAGGTGTCTTGCCGCCATGACAATCTATACGATAGGAAAATCTTACTCGTCAAACGCCCCTGTTTACACTCGGGTCGCTTCCGAACGTGCCCGGTCTTTGTTGAATGATTGCCTCAGGGCTGAACCAAAAAATGTCCTTTTCAGAAAGTTGGCTCGAACATATGAACTTATCAGGCCAGGTGAATATCGCGCTATGGCGAACGGTCAGTTGACGAAACAACAAACGTGTTAAGTATGATTGTTGATAGACGATAATAAGATATATGGTCTGTTACGAAATAATAAAGGTCGGATAATATGTCAACTATACAGCTTCCAGGACTTTTGACGGGTATCGACACCAAAGCGCTAATCGCCCAGTTGATGGCCGTACAACGCCGCACGCTCAATATGTACGAGGCGCGAAAGAGCCTCTGGGAAGAAAGAAAAAACGCCTTAAACACCTTAGAAACCAAACTTAGCACACTAAGAAGCACGGTTCATGCCCTTTCCGACGCCAACGAGCTGCGCGCCTTCGCAACCGCCACCAGTGATGAAGATATATTAACTGCCGAAGCGTCCTATAACGCCTTTGAAGGCAACCATACCGTCTTGATTAATCGATTGGCTACTGCCGAGCGTTGGGTCCACACTACCGGACTCGAATACGCCGAAGACTATGTCGGCGAAGGAACCTTCATTTACTCCTATAATCACAAAGAGACAACTATCGCCACTACCTCTACCACCACACTCGAAGAGCTGGTAGGATTGATTAATAATGATGCGGATAATCCCGGCATAACGGCCGGCCTGCTGCACTTTAACGATATGTATCATCTGGTCCTGAACGGCAATGACGCCGGCACCGATTTTGAAATCTCGGTAAATGCATCCAACACGGAGGTCTGGCAGGCCGATTCTGAGCTTACCATCTCCAGCGACAACGCAACATTGAGCACAAAGATTATTGATTTGGACCAGTTTGACGACAGCCTGGGCACGCTTGTTGGAGACGAACGTATCCATATTACCGGCAACCAGCACGATGGTACCGCCGTCGATATGTATATGGACGTTACAAGCAATACGAAGCTTTTTCATGTTATTGCCGAGATTAACGACGCATTCGGGGATACTGCTACGGCAACTCTGGAAAACGGTAAGATTGTTTTAACAGACCACCAGTCCGGCACAAGTCAGATGACACTTACACTCGCATACGATAAGGGCACCGGCCAAACGGACCTGACCTCACCAACCATCAGCCAGTTGACGCAGGGCGGCACTGTTACAGCGGACCTGACCGGTTTTGCGGAAGCCGATTTTACCGAAACTCAATCAGCTCAGGACAGCGAAATAAGGGTTGACGGCTATCCTACCCCTCAAGCGGGAACCGCTGAGGTACAGACCCTTACCCCGACCACACCGGCAACCGCCGGTACGTTTACGTTGACCTATGACGGACAAACAACCGCGGCGATTTCTTATAACGCCACTACATCTGCTATTCAGACAGCGCTTGAGGCCCTGTCTAATGTCAATGCCGGTGAGATTACCGTAGGCGGGACCAGGTTGGACCAGGCCGGTGCTACGACATTCACGTTCCAGGATACTGCCGGCGATGTAAATATGATTTCAATAAATTCCGGCGGCCTTACCCCCAGCGACCCTTTGAATTATGTCATGGCTGAACAGACCAAAGGTGACAACCACGGCTGGATAAAAAGAAGCTCTAATACGGTAGATGATGTTATCGGCGGGATGACTTTGCACCTTCACGACACCGGCACCGCCCAGGTAACTCTGACCAGGGATATAGAATCGGTGAAAGATAAACTCAGTGCTATGGTTGATGCCTACAACGCCGCCGTCGTCTATATTCAGGAAAAAACAGGCTACAATGAAGAGTTGGGAACGGCCGGCGTGTTAATGGGTGATTACGTCGTCTCCACCATAGGCTCCCAGTTGTACACTCCTCTTATTACCCAGACTAACGGATTTATTGTGGATACCGACAGTTTTCTGATGGCCGGTCAAATCGGTCTTGAGCTTGATTCCGACGGCTTATTAAGTCTGGACACAACCGCCTTTGATGAAGCTATTGCCGAAAATTACCTGCACGTTCTTGCCGTGATAGGTGCCAACAAGACGGGAAGCAGCGACAGCAATACCATCGAGTTCAACAGTGCCAGCAGTAACTACACTACAGCGGGTTCTTATGATGTCGAGGTCGATATAAGCGGCGGAACTATTACCCGTGCCCAAATTAAACTGTCAACCGAGGCGGCATACCGGGATATGACGATAGACGGCAATATTGTTACCGGGAATAGCACCTTCGATGATAACGGTAACCCCGTATATGCCGAGAACGGCCTTCAACTTAGCATCGACACAAGTCAGAATGGCACTTTCACAGCTACGGTAAGGGTAAAACAAGGCTTTACAGGTGCGATGGAGGACACTCTCGATAGAATCCTGAAAGTAACCACCGGCTCAATTCAAATTGACCAGGAACATGCCGAAGATACAATAGAAGGAATCCAGGACAAAATCGACCTTGAAGAATATCGTCTCGGCCTAAGAGAAACCCGGTTGATAACCCGATTCGCAGCCCTTGAGAGAACTTTGGCCTTACTGCAAAACCAGATGGCCGCCTTAGGCTTCGGCACAGCTTAAAGACCACGAGACTTTCTAACGCGCTAATTCTTCAAAAATGGTTCCTGGCGTCTTTAATCTGCCTCTAACTCTTTCAGCATCTCTTCGAGGGTTGTCGTAAGGCTAAGCCATGTCTCCTCATCGACCTCGCCGGCGATTTCGTAAAGCCAGTCAAGTAAGGATTTGATCTGCTCGATTTGCCCTTCAACGCTCGGTTCAGCCGGTAACGAACTTTCCTCTTTCTGGGTGGTAGGCGAAAGCAACTCGTCCTCAGCCATCAGCCCTTCGACTCCGCTCAGGGCAGGCATACTTTCGCCGCTGGCGCCCATCATCATTTCCATCATAGCGTAGCCCTGCATCATCTCACAGGTCATCCAAAACCACTCTTTAGCAAAGTAAGCAAAGTCAATATAATCAATCGTGTTATCGGGGTACAAATCATACTTGCTGCTCGGACCGGGATCGGTAAGCCACAACTCCGCCATTTCTATAAGGTCGGACGTATCAACAATATCATCTTCATTGAAGTCCGCTGCGTTGTCGGCTCCTTGATTACAATACTCATCCGCCCCCATATCTACTCTTTTCCCGTCATCACCGTCACCGTCAAGAACTCGAAAGTGCTTATCGATGTCCCTGTCGCCGGTGTAATCCCCGGCGGGGTCGCCTGCGTCGATACACGGTGAATCCGGCACCAGATGGTAATCGTTGGGATCGTCATAGGCAAAACACGGGTCGGTGTTGATATTGTGATACGGATTAACTTCACTACTGTCCTGTATGCACGAATAAGTCGGCATGTACCTATCATCCAAATCCAACTGCCCCCCTTCATTGCCCCAGATAATGCAATTGCTAATATCAGCATATGTTCCGACATGTTGGTACACGCCCACATTAGCATTGTAGGCTATAGTGTTGTTCCGAACTACAGCAGTATCTTCGGGGTTGTCGAGGTATATACCGTTTTCGTTTTTATAGAACCAGTTGTTTTTTATAACGGGCTGGGCTGACTCAAAGCAATATATCCCCGTATCACTATCGGTAATCTTGTTATGCTGGATTAGAAGCGATGAACTCTCACAGTAAACGCCGGCTATACCTCCTCCTGTTATGATAAATCCATCGAGCACACTCACTGAACCAGCAACATCGCTGACTACCACATAGTCAACGCGGTTAGGCTCGTTATCATAGCTGTCAATTATGCCGGACAGGATTGTCTCATTGTCAAACCAGTTCCTTTCGTAACGATGTTCCTCTCCGCTCTATCCTCCGACAAATCCACCATATACTCCTACTCCGCTGACCAGCCGAAATTTTGCCCTCGGATTATTGGGATCGGAGGTCGGTCTGTATGTACCCTCAGCTACCCACACCTCATCACAAGGCCACGATTCCGCTAACGCACTTTGCAAACTTGTGTATGCATCCAGCCAGGTACTGCCGTCATTATTGCCCTCAGTAGCGTCAATATCAACATAAATAATCTTGCCGTAACCGGTGCAATCGCACACAGGCGTCTGGAGTGTGAATTTACCAACATATTCATTTAC
>QNBT01000030.1 GCA_003644205.1 Planctomycetota bacterium
AAATTGATTACGGCGACATTGTTCGAGATGGCTTTGAAGGCCGAAGATATGGCTTTGGCCGAACAATTGGTTCAAGATGCCCGAAGTGGAAATATCGATGATTGCGATGGTAACCTTTTTATGGCAAGGATTGAGATGGCTAAAAAAAATTATCAAAGGGCAATCGATAGAATCAACCATTGCCTCGAGATACGGCCAACATTCGCTTACGGGTATTTGATGAGGTGCAAGATTAACGGAAAGCTCCAAAAGTATGATGAGGAAATAAGAGATGCGAAAAAAGCGAAAAGGTTCAATCCGATGGATGGGGCAATCGCAAGGCAAGTCGCTGCCGTAACATACAACCGAAACCTGAGGTTGGGAAGGGCTGCGAATGATGAACAAATTAAGGAAGGAGAGATGGTGTTGATTAAAGCGATAATGCTGAATCCTAACGACTGGGAACTCAAAAGTGTATACGCAGAATATATCAGCAAGAGGGAGCCTGAAAAGGCTATCGCAATAAGACAAAAATTGTTTAGACAGGATAAAAGTTTCGAAAGCTGTATGATGTTGGGGAATATGGCGATGAGGATGGCGAAAAGAGAAACCGACAATGCTCGAAGGGCTGCTCTGTGGGAAATCGCAGGCGATGCTTACCTCAACGCTTATCAAAGGTGGCCCGAAAATAAGGACGTCGTCAAACAATATGTTGAGTATTTACGACTTACCGAACGACAGGATGAAGCGAAAGAGTTGCTCGCAGGAGATGATAAATCGCTCTGGAAGTTTTATTTGCGGGAAAGGCAATACGAGAAGGCAAGGGATACTTTAGACAAACTATACAAGAAAGAACCGAAAAACGTGGATGTTGTTAAGGGATTGGTCATTGTAGCAAGCAGGACAGAAGATAAAGAGTTGCTGATGAGGTATTCGAAAGAACTGTTAGCTCTTGAAGATACAACCAAAAACCAGTTAATGCAAATTCAGGCATATCTTGAAGCCGGCCTTGTTAATGAAGCTAACCTTAAGCTTGAAAGTTTCAGGGAAAGAAATCCCGACAATCCCAAAGGGATTATGTTGGAGGCATGGATTACGATGGCAAAGGGTCAGTTGAAAGAGGCTCTGAAGCTTCTGAACCAAAACCTCGAGGTCAATCCTGAAAGTGCAGTGGCCTGGCAGCTTCGAGGTCGCGTGAACCGCTTGCTTGGTAATTACGACCAGGCAGTCGAGGATTTGCAGAAAAGCAAGAATATCGATGCGAATCCAAGGATCCAAATGGAACTTGCTACAGCATATCATCGGGTTGGCAGGTTGACAGCCGCGATAGGTGAGCTTGTGGATGCGTTGAAAAATCAACAGGCTCCACCACGTGTCAGGACTATGCTGGAACAGCTTTATATGCAAGCGGGAAGAACGGCCGATTTGGAGAAATTTTATAAGGAGACTCTCGAAAAGTATCCCGACAGCGAGTTCTGGAATTATCGCGCAGGTCAATTTGCAATGAAACAAGAGAGGTATGAGGAGGCGGAACAACCTCTTCTAAAGTCTTGGGAACTAAGCCAGGAAAGAAATGGCAGGGCACTTGATGCATATCTTGAGGCACTTTGGAAGGGCGCCAAGTATAAGGAACTGGTGAAATATGCAAGTAACTACATCGATTCGAAGTTTGCTCCGATTGCATATGCACAAATTGCTCAGGCGAAATTTAGCTTGGGAAGGAAAGCTACCGCAATGGATTATTATCGAAAGGCAATACAGAAATGTGGGACCGATGAAAAACTTGTCATGGGGATTCTTGAGAATATGTTGGAAATCGTTGGGCAGAGTGATGTCGCCAAGTGGTGTAACGAGAGGCTAAAGGAAAAGCCGGATGCGATGGCGGCAAACCTGATGATGTTTAACTTGAAAAAACAAGGTGGTGAATACAACAAGGCGTTGCAGTATATCGACAAGTTCCTGGCATTGGTTAGTCCTGAAAGCGAACTGTGGATAGACCAGATGTTTAACAAGGCGAACACGTTGACGATGGCGTACATGAAGACCGCCGACAAACAGTATCTTACGACGGCGATATTGGAATTTGAAAAAATATTGGCGAAGCAACCGAAGAATACGAATGTGCTGAACAATCTGGCATACTTTCTCGCTGATAATGACGAGCAACTTGATAAGGCTGTCGAATACGCTCGTCGTGCTCACGAAGCATCCCCGAACAGTAGTGGTATAATGGACACCTATGCTTATGCCCTTTGCAAGACAGGAGACTATGCAAAGGCCGAAGAAGTGCTGCAAATGGCAATTCAGATTTTTGAGAGACAGAGTATGGATATTCCATGGGACGTTTACATGCATCTTGGTATGGCTCAGGAGGGACTTGGTCAAAAAGCTGCCGCGGCAGAATCATATAGACAGGCCCTTGAGGTTGGTGGACGCCGAATACCGAAAAGTAAAAAAGAAGAGTTGAATAAAGCAATCGAACGGGTTTTGTAGCAGAAAGCCGGTCAACACGGCCCCGGGTATAATAAAGCGATGTTGTTTAGAAGTTTTGAGTGTTGGATTTAGCGTGTGGAATGTATAGCGTGGTTTATTTTAGGTAGGCTTACAGAAAAAGGTGTAAGATGACCGGGCAGATACAACCAACAAGTCCTGGTGCCATGGTTAGACGAGCTGGCCCGAGACCCCCGATGGCCGCGGGAGCACCCACGTTAACACCAAAGCAAATTGTCGGGATTCTTCGGCGGCACATATTGTTGATGATATTTTCGGCTACGGTAGGATTGGTAATTGGTGGTGTGGCTTGGTATCTTTTCCAGAGGTTTATGCCGACGTATATGGCTCAAACAGCCATTGAGGTTTTACCGCCTGGTATAACCGACCCTATGGAGATTGCCAGTTCACCGGCCAACAAGGACATGGCCTATCAGCTTCGTTTTACAAAAGCTGCGTTCATAAAACAGCAGAGCACCTTCGAAAATCTATTGCGGAGGGACAAGGTTCGAGAGACTAACTGGTTTAAGCAGTTTAATAATGACATCCCCAAAGCGGTTAAAGAGTTGGAGGACAATTTCAGGGCCAGCCCGCAGAGAGAGGGTAACTGGATAATGTTATCAATGAAGTGTAGAGACAAGAAAGAATCGGCTCTAATTGTAAACGAGATGATGGATTTATTCTTGAAAGCACAGGACGATATTGCCAAACGCGATGTTCGGAGGCAATTAGAGCAGAGGACAAATCAACAGCGTCGCTTAAGGACCGAACTGCAGCAGGCCGAGGATGCGCTTAAGGTTATTCGCGAGGGAACAGCATACACAAACCTTGGCGATCAACGATTTCAAGACACTCTTGACATAAAACTTGCCAGCCTTGAGATGAAGAATACTGAACTTCAAAATGACATAGCTCAGCTTGAGAGTATGATTACGACCTTCAGGATAAGGGCGGAGGGCGAGTTTGACGCCGTAGTAAGAGAGCAGATAGAACGTGACCCAATTGCCTCGGAAATGAGGCGAACAATCTCCAGTATAGAGTTGAGCCTCGCTCAGCAGTTGACGAGATTCGGTGAAAATCATAGACGAGTGCGTCAAACGAGGGATACCCTTAAGCAAGCCAAAACCGAGCTTGCAAACAGACAGAAAGAGATAGCGGAGATTAGAAGAAGGGCGAATCTGCGGAATGCCGAAGACCAAATGACCGCTATGACCGATCAACTGGCTTCAATGCAGAAACAGCTAAACGAAACAAAGAGAGAGCACAAGGAATTAGACAATCTTCGGGCAATTTATAGTCAGTTGCTGACAAAGCGGGAGGAAAAACAAAAGCTGCTTGAGGAAATGGATGATCACATAGAAAAGCTGTATGCACTGGAGCAAGACCCGGGTTTGTCTAAGGTCAAGGGCGTTGGGCCGGCGCCTGAGCCGCTGAGGATGATATTTCCTCAGTTGAAAATATTCCTGCCCGGTGGATTTATGCTTGGTCTGATGGCAGGCGTGGGCCTGGCATTTGCGATTGAATTACTTAACGATCTGGTTCGCGTACCGAGCGATGTAATGAAGCATCTGCGAGTCTCTCTTCTTGGGATGGTTTGCCATGCGGAAGAAGATGATGAAGTTGAAGGAATTGACCTTTTCCATGTGGTTCGTCAGGCTCCATATTCGATTATGAGCGAGTGCTATCGCCAGTTCAGGACAAATCTGAGACTTTCCGGCTCCGAGGACCCGCAGAAAGTTATGTTTTTCACCAGTGGCAAGGCCGGCGACGGAAAAACATCGGTAGCGGTTAACTTGTCTGCGACGATGGTTGCCGAAGATAAGAAGGTTCTGTTTATTGACGCAAACTTCCGAAGACCTTCGACGGGGACGCTGTTCCCGAGGACCGAATCTGACGGTTCTGTAGCCGAACACGTTGATTTTGGGCTGAGCAATTATCTGATGGGCCAATGTGGCTTTGACGACGTGGTAAGGACCAGCGGCATCGAGAATTTTGACATTATTGACAGCGGCCCTTTGCCGTCCAATCCCGCGGAGATATTGGGCAGTGCAAACATGACTAAATTGCTCGAAAAGAGTCGCGAATTGTACGACCATGTTATCATTGACGGTCCGCCGCTACTGCTGACCGATGCAAGGATTCTTGCTTCGCAGGCCGCCGGCACTATTGTCGTGTTTAACGCTTCGGCTACAAGGCGGGGAGCGGCCCAGCGAACCTTGCGGGAGCTTCGCGATATCAACGCAAATATCATTGGTGGTGTCTTGGTTGGAGTCAGGTCGATAAAAGGCGGCTACTTCCAGGAAGTTTACAGAAACTACCAGGCATACCAGCAGATACAGGTCGCTCAAACGGTTTGACCGATAAGGATAATTGTGTTATATAATAGCACTCTGGTTTGACTTTATATCTGGAGCATTTTTTATGGAAAGATTTTTGGTTACCGGCGGAGCCGGCTTTATCGGTTCGAACATTTGCAGAAAACTCATCTCACAGGGCTGCTTTGTACGTGTAGTTGACAATCTGCTTACCGGCAAAAAAAGCAATCTTGACGATATTATAGACAAGATAGAATTCATTGAAGCTGATATGGGCACCGGCGAGGTGGCGCAAGAAGCAATGACCGATATTGACATTGTGCTTCATCAGGGAGCACTTCCATCGGTGCCGCGCAGTGTTGAAGAGCCTGCCTTGACACATAAACACTGTACCGATGCCACTTTTACTTTGCTTGTAGCCGCTCGTGATGCGGGCATAAAACGTTTTGTCTATGCCGCCAGTTCGTCCGCTTATGGGGACAGCCCAACCTTGCCGAAGGTTGAGACCATGCTTGCCAATCCTCTTTCACCTTACGCCGCGGCCAAGCTTGCCGGAGAATACTACTGCAAGGTATTTCACACGGTCTTCGGGCTTGAGACGGTTTCGCTTCGTTATTTCAATGTTTTCGGCCCGTACCAGGACCCGACCAGTCAGTATGCCGCTGCGATACCGGCTTTTGTAACGGCGATATTGAACGATGAACAGCCCACCGTTTATGGGGACGGCGAGCAGAGCCGCGATTTTACCTATGTTGATAATGTGGTTGAAGCAAATCTTCTGGCGGCCCGGGCAAAACAGACTAAAGGTGAGGTTGTTAATATTGCCTGCGGCGAGCGAATAACGATCAATGCAGTCATCGAACTGGTCAACGAACTTCTCGGCAAGGATATAGAACCGGCTTACGCGGACCCAAGACCCGGCGACGTCAAACACTCACTTGCGGACATCAGCTTGGCCCAAAAGGCAATTGGCTACAGGCCGGTGGTTGACTTTGGCGCGGGGCTGAAAAAGTCGATACAATGGTATCGCGACAATCTTGTGTAAAGCGTGCAATCAGGTTCAGCGCCAAATCAATTTCCGAATCTTTTTCAATTTTGTCGATAATAAAGGTCTGGCACCGTTTTATGGAAATATCGATGAGACTATATATCAGGTTGCTGATGGCGTTTGGCCGGCTGGTTCCTTCGGCAGGGCAGCGCCGAGATTCTTGAGGGTGTCAACAAGGTCGTTGCCGTGGGGAGGTTTTGTAAAGCAGGCATCACAGCCCAGGCTGTAGCAGTGGTCGATTGTGGAACGGTCGGCAGATGTGATGAGCATTATAACGGGCATGTGTCGCAGTCGCGTGCTTTGCCTGATTTGGCGAAGTACCTCCAGGCCGGTAACTTGTGGAATGTCGATATCCAACAACAGGATATAGTTTGTTTGTGGGAGCAGGCCAAAGGAATTAATCGCGACAAAGAAATCGAGCAGCGTCCGGCCGTCCGTGAAGCGCACTATACGGTTGGTTATGCCTTTTTGCTCGATGTATCTGGTGGTGAGCAGAAAATGCTCGTCATTGCCCTCGGCGATAAGCAGTATCTGTTTGGCATCCATAGTTAATGCTTTCCTTTATTGAATGAAGAAGCACTCTGATGTGTATATCGCCTGCACAACACGAAAAAGACATTGTGAAATGGGCACCAGTGACAATAGTATGGCACAGGAAGCCAAGAACACCGGGTCAAACTGTATTCGGCAAGAGTAGATGTACCTCCCAAGAACCGGTCTTTTTCCGTGCCGTAGGGAAAACCGTATTAGCAATTGATGGTTGGGTTGGCAGGACTTATAATTAGTTCGTTATGACAGACGAAGAAGCCAAGATTTATACCGTAAGCGAGGTTACGGCACTGATTAAGGTGACGCTGGAGAAGAATCTGCCTTCCCGGCTGGAGGTGGCCGGTGAGATAAGCGATTGGAAACATCATTCAAGCGGGCATTGCTATTTTTTACTAAAAGACGACAATGGACTCCTGCCGTGCGTGATGTGGAGGGGTAACTTTAACAAGGTCAAGTTCGCACCGGCAGACGGCATGGCGGTCATCACAACCGGTTTTATAGATGTATATGGGCCGCAGGGGAAGTATCAGTTCTATGTGAGTAAGCTTGAACCGGCCGGCGTCGGGGCATTACAACTGGCCAAGGAGCAACTGGTCAGGAAGCTGAAAGCTGAGGGGCTTTTTGACCAGGAGTATAAAAAACCGCTGCCAAAATACCCGATGCGAATTGGGATAGTAACGAGCGCCTCGGGTGCGGCGATTATTGATATTGCCGATAGCATCTACAACCGGTGGCCGTGTGCGCGTATGTTCCTGCGTTCGGTGTCGGTGCAGGGAGAAACGGCAGCCGAAGAAATCGCACGGGCTGTTAAGGAATTGAACAGGCGCAATAGCCAGTTGCAGCTTGATGTTTTGATTGTAGGAAGGGGCGGTGGCTCACCGGAAGATTTGTGGGCGTTTAACGAAGAAGTTTTGGCCAGAGCGATATTCGCTTCAAAGATACCTGTTATCAGCGCGGTCGGACACGAGATTGATACTACAATCTCGGACTTGGTGGCTGATGCGAGGGCGTCAACTCCGACAAAGGCCGGCGTGATAGCTGTCCCGGATATGCGCGATGTGCTCTCGCAGCTTGAAGGGGCGCATAACAGGCTCAAGGCGAACGTTCAGTCAAGATTAAGATATACCGAGCAGAGTCTTGAAACGATATTGGCGAGTTCCTTTTTCAGGAATCCATACTGGTACACCAAGAACGCTTCTCAAAGTGTCGATGAGGCACAGATGAGACTGACTGAGTCGTGCAGAGAATTGTTCGGGCGGCTGAGGCAAAGGTTGAGTGCCTCGGCCGAGCTTGTAATGTGCATTGAGCCGGGTAGGCTGTTAGCTGAAAAAAGAGTTTGGCTCAACAGCCTTTGCAACACGGCCAATACGAGGATGAAAGATGTACTCGGTAAAAGACAATTGCAGTTGACGGCGGTTGAGAATAGATTGCAGGCGATGGACCCCAGGTCGGTCCTGCACAGAGGTTACAGTATTACAAGCAATAAGCGGACGGGTAAGATTGTGGCCAAGCTCAGGGATGTTGAGGTTGAAGATGAGTTAATGACTGAGCTGGCGGACCGGAATTTTATTGTAAGCCGGGTAACAAAGAAGTAAAAAGAGGCCACAGAGAGATACAAAAGGTAAAAATTAGCCACAGAGGACACAGAGAAAGGGAAATAGAAGGTTTTAATGGAAAAGGCAGATTAGGAGTTGTTATGGCAAAGGAAGAAAAAACCGACATCAGCGAACTGAGCTTTGAAGAAGCAATCAAAGCCCTTACGCAGATTGTGGAAAAGATTGAAACCGGCGAGGTTCCGCTGCAGACAAGCATCGAGCAGTACGAGAAGGGAATGGCTCTTATTAAACACTGCAGGGGTATTTTGCAGGCCGCCGAGAAACGCATCGAGAGGATAGCAGAAACCAATCCGAAGCATGAAACTGTGATAAGCACGAAGTGCTAAATTCTAAATCCTAAACAAATACGAATTTTCAAATGTTCAAACTTCCAAAAGGGTTGCTTTAGTCATTTGGATTTTGGTAATTCGATATTGTTTAGAGTTTTGATATTAGGATTTAGGATTTTCGGTAAAATGTTTATTTTATTATTCAATTATCAATAGGATTTATACTATATGCGAGCGTGGCGGAACTGGCAGACGCGCAAGGTTTAGGTCCTTGTGTCCTTCGGGACGTGGAGGTTCGAATCCTCTCGCTCGCATTTGTTTATTGACAAAGATTTGCGATAGTCTTGACTGTCAAAACTACAACCCTTTTTCATGCCTGCCGGTGAAAATCCGGTGAAAAAATTGTCTCATTTTCGGGCATGGTTCAAATAAGTCAGATTCTGGGCAACGACTACGGCGAAAACGAAAGTTTTCTTGCGGGACACCAAAGTCAATAAAGGGCAATAAAGTATTGCAAAAGTCCTGTTACAATTCTTCTGGTACCGGGCCGATGACTGAGTCGTACTCGGTGAATGTGGATTTATCGCCGGCGCAGATAGTTTCGGCAAGAGCGGCAATCTTGGGGGCATTCCTCGAAATGTAACGACGGGCGATATTCGCCTTTCGCTCTTTCATGCTGATGGTTTTTGGCTCGTCGCCGGAGCCGGTGTTTGCAACCGGTACCTGCATATCTACTTTTGTGCTCGCCTGGTCGCAGAAGAGATAGCCCGTTATTAGTGCGATTGCGATATCGACAAGAGGCCGGCCGTAAAGGTCCATGTATTCGACCCCGCCTTCTTTTATAAAGGCGACCGCTTTGTTTAGGTGCTCGGTTCCCTGGCTGAGGATGTCGAGAATGTCTTTTAGCCCGGAGTCATAGTTGTTTTGGGCAAGGTCGGTGAGGTACTTTTCACAAGTACCCCCGGAAACGCTGCGGACTGCGGCGACGACCTGCAACTGGCTTGTGCCTTCGTAGATAGTGGTAATTCTTGCATCGCGTGCATGGCGTTCGCAGGCGTAATCGCGCATGAAGCCGCTGCCGCCGAGGATCTGGATGGAATCGTAGGCGGCGGTATTGCTCATCTCGGAGCAATAGTATTTGCTCATCGGCGTCAACATTGCTGCGAGTCTTTTGATTTTGCGGTGCCGGTTCTTAAACTCTTTTGCCTTATCCTTGTCGGCAGGGGGGTCGTTAAGGATTTTTTCGAGGCCGATTTCCATATCGACTACCCGGCTGGTCTCATAGAGCAGTGCCCGCCCGGCTTCTATGGCGATTTTCATATCCATGAGCATGTCGCGTACGGCCGGGAGTTTTTCTATTGGGCCGCCGAACTGGACCCTGCTTGCGGCGTAGTCGCGCGCGATGCGGTAGGTGGCTTCTGCGATTCCCATGGACTGGGCGGCGATTCCGATTCTCGCGCCGTTCATAAGGGCCATGACGTATGTTACGAGCCCACGCTGTCTCTCGCCGATTAGCTCACAGGGTGTATTGTCAAAGAATAGCTCACAGGTCGGTGAACCGTGGATGCCTAATTTGTCTTCGAGTCTTCTGACCTTGACGGTCGGGCCTCTGTCGCAGACAAACAGGCTCAGTCCCAAGCCGCCGGCCCTGTCCGGCTCGCTGCGGGCAAGTACCAGTAGAACCTCACCGCAGCCGTTAGTGATGAAGCGTTTTACACCGTGCAGGTACCATTTGCCGTCATCTGCCTGGAAGGCGCGAAGCTTTACGGATTGCAGGTCGCTACCGGCGTCCGGCTCGGTGAGGACCATTGCACCGGTAACTTTGCCGCCGGCGAAGTCGTGCAGATATTTTTGTTTTATATCTTCGGAGGCGAAGGCGTTGATGGTCTCTGCGATTCCCTGCAGGCCGAAGATATTCATCAGTGATGCGTCGGCGCGGGAGACTATTTCGATTGCCATTGAATAGATGAGATTAGGAAAATTTAGGCCGCCGAACCTGTGCGGGAGTGTGAAACCCATCACATCAGCCTTGGCTAAGGCGTCAAGGGATTCGGCGATTCCTTTAGCGTATGTTACTGTGCCGTCGGGATTGAGTGTGTTGCCTTCTTTGTCAACATCCTCGCTGCGGGGTGCGATGAAATCGCCGCTCAATCGGCCTAACGAGTCGAGGACAAGGTCGTAATTTTGCAAGGCTTCTTCAGGAGTGGCAGGAGCGTAGTCGAACTGGCCCGCAAAACGGAAGCCTTCTTCCATATAACCGGCAAGCGGCGCAAGGTCTATATGCCTGAACAGGAACTGAATATCATCGTTATCCCTGTAAAAATTAGCCATTTTTCGATTCCAAACTCAAAACTAAGAACTAAGAACTTATAACTAAATTATGCCTTCTCTCTGATTGCTTTTATCATTTTCGGGACCACATCGTTAAGGTCGCCGACTATTTTGTAATGAGCAATGTTGAAAATCGGAGCCTCGGGGTCGTTGTTCACAGCAACAATCTTTTTGCTCTCGCTCATGCCGGCCTGGTGCTGAATCGCACCACTTATGCCTACGGCAATATACAGGCTGGGCCTTACGGTTGTACCGGTCTGGCCGACCTGGTGGTCGTGGTCGATAAATCCGAGGTCAACAGCCGCTCTTGTACCGGCAGGGGCGCCGCCCAGACTATGAGCAAGGTCCCAGATGAGCTTGAAGTTGGCCTTGCTGCCCACGCCGGCACCGCCGGCGACGATTATCCTCGATGCTTTCAGGTTGACCTTTTTTTCCTGGATGTGCTCGTCGAGAATCTCAAGCGGCAGGTCATCGGGTGCAACTTCGACGGACTCTGTAACGACCTCGGCCTTTCTTTTCGTATCCGGCTCGGGCATCGGCATTACGCCTTCGCGGACTGTTGCCATCTGCGGCCAGCGGTCGTAGTTGATAATTGTGGCGATAATATTGCCGCCGAAGGCGGGGCGAATCTGGAAGAGAAGGTTCTTATATACTTTGTCAGTTTTACTGATTTTATGGTCGCCTATCTGCAGGTCGGTACAGTCGGCGGTCAGTCCGGCTTTTGCGGCGCTTGCAATACGCGGGGCCAAATCCCTGCCGCAGGGGGTAGCACCGTAGAGCACAATTTGTGGCTCGTATTTGTGAATCAAATCGTAAATCACCTTAGCGTAGGAGTTCGTCTGATAGTTTTCAAGGAGTTGGTGTTGAGCCAGATAGACCTTGTCGGCGCCGTGATGAGCCAGCTTGTCGGCAAGGGTTGTACAATTATCACCCAGAAGAAGCGCAGCGAGTTTGACGCCGAGCTTATCGGCCAGTTCGGCGCCCTTGCTCAAAAGCTCAAGTCCGGTATCTTCAAGATTGCCTCCGTGCTGCTCGGCAAAGACCCAGACTTCGCCGTTGGTGTTGACGTCAATCATATTACAATCCCTTAATGTCTTCTAACCATCCAAATGTCATTCTGAGCGAAGCGAAGAATCTCAACTCGTCCAAGAACAAATCCTTATCCAATCGTATGCTCCTCTATCAATTCATGGACCATTGCAGCGATGCCGTCGGGGGTCGGTTCAACTTCTTTGCTTTCTTTGGCTTCGAGCACGACGCTTTGGATGCGGTGGACCTTTGTCGGCGAGCCGTCCCGGCCGCACCAGTTAAAATCGGGCCCTAAGAAATCCAGGTCCCACAGCTTTATCAGCAATCCTTTTTTCTCAAGTTCCTTGCACCTGTTGTCGGCAAGGGCAGCGAGCTTTTTCACTTCGGTGCCGGTGGCTTGTGGATTTTCGTCTGCTAAGGCCGCGGCGACTTCTAATTGTGTGCGTGCTTTTTTGTATTTCATAAGTCTCTTTGCAGCGGCAGCCCTTGGCTCGTTCGCCTCGCCAATAACAGTCAGCAGGATGGGCAGTTTTGCTTTGACCTGCTGCCAGCCGTTACCGATGTTGCGGCGGGCGATAACGGTTTTGTCCTTAAGCTCGATAAGCTCCTGGACGTATGTGATTTGAGTAATGCCTAACTTTTCAGCCAACTGAGGACCAACCTGGGCAGTATCGCCGTCGATGGCCTGCCTGCCGCACAGGACGATGTCATAGTCGAGCTTCTTGACGGCACAGCTCAAAATATAGCTTGTGGCCAAGGTATCGCTTGCGGCACATCGCCTGTCGCTTATTAATATCGCATCGTCGGCACCACGGTATAGTGAATCCCGCAGTACCTCGCTTGCGGCGGGGGGGCCCATGGTGATGACTGTAACAGTGCCTCCGAAATATTCCTTGATTTGAAGTGCCAATTCGAGGGCATTCAGGTCCTCGGGATTAAATATCGCCGGCAGCGCACCGCGGTTCACCGTGCCGTCGTCGTTCATTGCCCGGCCCGTAAGCCTTTTCGTATCAGGCACTTGCTTTATCAAGACTACGCAATTGTATGGCACGATAAATTCCTGTGAGTCAACATATTCTTCAATTTCAGTCAACTAAAGTCGCGGCAGTTTAGCCCAAATACCGGCGTTAGTCAATAGTTTGTTGTTTGTAGTTTTCTTCGACTGCGCTCCCCCATTCGTTGTCCTCCTTCGCACGAGGCTTCCTGCTTCGCTCTTCGAGCTACGAAGGACAAGCCGGAGGGCAGGCAGAACAAGGAGGACGGTGGCAGAGGTGATGAA